>JBASZP010000418.1:0-3375 GCA_049660965.1 Daejeonella sp.
GCATCTTTGTGTTTATCGTCTCGTTTTGTCATTGATTACGGTGTCTTTTTACACTTGCAGGTAACGGTTTGCGGCTTTGCGAAGGCGGGGCTTTTTAGCACAACCGTTCATTTGAAAAACTGCACTCCAATTATACGAAAAAACTGTCAACCGAATCACTGCACTCCCGCTTTTGTAAAACCGCTGTTATCTGCTGGGCTTTCTCGGAAATGATACTTATAGTCCGTGGTCTAATAGTCATCAATTCTTCACCTTTGTCGAATGGATGAAACAGTTTTATTAAAGCAGTTTGGGCAAACAGTCAGAGATGAAAGACTAAAGTTAGGTCTCTCGCAAGAAGCCCTTTCATTTGAATGTGGTCTTGATAGAACATACATTGGTGGTATTGAAAGGGGAGAACGCAATGTAAGTTTGGTAAACATTGTCAAAATAGCTAATGCACTTAAAATTCATCCTTCTAAACTTTTAAAAGAAATTAAGGATGAGAAAAGTTAAAGGAACTTTTATTAAGAATAATCTTGATGCAAATGCAGGTCTGTCAATTGAAAATATAAAGTTAGCAATTGATTATGCACATGAAATCATTGACCAAATAGATGATAAATTAATCTCTGTAGGAGCCGATAGAATTTCGCAAACAGTTGAATTAGCTAATTTAAGTTCTATGGTTGGCAACTTATTGGGTGCAGGAGTTGCGAAGTTTTCCAACGGGAAATTTAAACGTAATGGGCCACATAAATATCCTGATATTTTGGCTAATGCTCGTGATGTAAAAGATATAGAAATTAAAATCTCGCTTGAAACGAATAAGCCTAAAGGTCATTTAGCCAAAGGTGGCTTTTATTTGACTTGTCGCTATGTTCTAATTAATAGCGATTTCAAATTTGATATTAACAATAGGGGTGAGGTTGTCGAAATTTGGGAGGCTCGATTTGGCTATCTTGAAGAAGATGATTTTAATTTAAGTAATACACCCGGTGATAGTGGCAAAACTGCTGTTATTAACAAAGAAGGAATGGAAAAACTCAAAGTTGTTTATATTAACATAGATTACTGTCCATACTCTGAACGCTCTGCTACGTATAAGGAATACAAAAGTTTAATTAATAGTATTTAAAGATTTTTTCTGCGATTACTCTACTCAATATTGGTGGGACTGCATTGCCAATTTGTTTTACAATTTGTGTTCTATTTCCATGAAACGTGAATTTGTCGGGAAAACCTTGAATTCTTGCACCTTCTCTTGGTGTCAATGCCCTGTCCTGTAAGGGGTGAATACATTTGTTTGAAGATGGATTTACGAAGTTCACAGTAAGAGTAACACTAGGTTTATTTGGCTCAAGTCTGCTGTAACAGGTGCTAAAACCACTTGTTACAAGGTGTTTAACAGCATCAATATTATAACCGCTCTGTCTAATGATTTCCATCATTTTCGGTGAATGGATTGTTGAGTCATGGTTTGATAGTTGACTGCTGTTATTGCGTAGATATTTTTGATAATCGGTAAGGTTATTAATGGCTTTGTATTTAGTTGAACTCTCACCTGCTTTTAGCTCAGGCAAATCGGATAAAGCTTCCATTACAGTTAAAGCAGGGAGGCACTCACTTTGAATTGGCTGCATGACATGAGGGTTATTTATTCCAGCCATACTTTTATATTTATAAAAATGTGTTGGTTCTGGAAATGTAAAGTCAACGCCTAACTTATTACCAATTACAATTAATCGCTCTCTAAGTTGAGGAGTTCCGTAAAAAGCAGAATTCAGAACTTTGAATTCAACTTTATACCCAATTTTCCGAAACTCGTTGAGCAGAATTGATAATGTCTTTCCCTTTTTATGGCTTAATAAACCAACTACATTTTCAAAAACGAACCAATCAGGTTTGAAAAAATCTACATGCTTGGCAAATGACTGAAATAAATTATTTCTCTTGTCATTTTCTGTGAGTGTCCGAAATGGGCGAATTGATGAAAATCCTTGGCAAGGTGCACCGCCAACAATTACCTTAGGTGGATTTAGAAAATAGTCTTTAATTTTTGAAGGTGAAAAAGCATTAATATCATATGTAAAACCGAAAGCATGTTCATGGTTTTTTTGAAATGTATTTATCCTATCATTCAGTAAATCTAGTCCTCCGATAGTTTGAAATCTATCAGTCTGTTCAAATCCGTAAGAAAGCCCCCCAATACCTGCGAATAAGTCCAATACGGGAATTTTATTTAATTCTGTCTCAACGAGAGGGGGAGTAACAATAAATTCATTGGGTATTGCGGTTACATATCCTTCTCCTATTACCTTATTTTTAGCCTTCCCTGATTTTCTTAGTATTACTATGTCTTTTTCTTCAAGATTGAAATATGAACCAATTGCGTTTAGTTCTTCGTCTGATGGTAAAGATAATCCACGCTCAATAGTCTTGAGTCGCTTCATGTCAATTTCTACAACTTCTGATAGGTCAGAAATTGTCAACCCTTTTTCATTTCTTAATTCTCTTAATAGCATTTCAAAAGATACTTATAGTCTTCAAAGGTATGTTCTTTATTTTAATTCCACAAGTCATTTGAAATTTCTTTTTTAACAACGGGCTGTCTTTATAGCCTTGCAGCTAACGTTCGGCGGCTTTGCGATGGTGCGGCAATAGCGAACTGTCAGTTGAGTTTTGCACTAAAGTTACATAGAATTGCCAAAGTTGAGCATTTGAAGTCAAGCCGCACTATTGCAAAACCGTTTGTTGTGCGGTGTTTTTTTCGTCGTCCACAATAATGTTTGCTTCATATTCAAAAGTGTATTGTCCCATTGGTAAATACTCTCCGAAGTCCGTTGATTTTAAATGAACGTGAAAGTCAAAAGTAGTTCCTGTTCCAAAACGAATGGAGTAGTTTGGCATTTTTGTTGGAGCTTTTGATAAGGTCACTCTTAAATTTGGTATGTCACTCAACCTTGGACTGAAATGTCCGCTACAAGTAAATTTATATGTTGGTTCGAGCACTTCTACTAAAAGTTGTCCCGCTACCTTGAATTGATTGTTCGTTATGTCATTCTGTTCAAGAACTTTTGCCAAAGGCGTATCACGATATCTTTGTGTTGCGATTTCACGGATTTCAGCTACAGCATCTAAATTGGCTGTTTTTCCTGTTTGCTCTGAGGAGTATTCTAAAAACCTTGCTGTTTTAAATAGCAAAAAGGATTGTCCTGTTTCTTGATAAAATTCTTTAAGCAAATCATATAATGGTCCAACTGTTTTTCCTCCTCCTTTTTCCCACCAATCTTCTTTCTCTTCAGATGTAACAAATATCAAAGGTTTTTTTGTTTCCTTTATGTAATTTAATATTTGTCGCCATAAAATATAATCACCGTACGGTTTATCTCCATC
>JBASZP010000419.1:0-17517 GCA_049660965.1 Daejeonella sp.
GGTATAAGCATTATTTTGTGCTAATGAAACCGCGTTAATGGTTTCGGTTAAAGAACCGATCTGGTTTACTTTTACTAAAATAGAATTTGCAATTCCTTCGTTAATTCCTCTTTGTAAACGGGTAACATTCGTTACAAATAAATCATCGCCAACCAGCTGTGTTTTATTACCAATAGCTTTAGTTAAAGCTGCCCAGCCATCCCAGTCATCTTCAGCTAAACCATCTTCAATAGAAATAATAGGATATTTATCAGCCCATTCAATCCAGTAATTCACCAGTTCGGGCGAAGTCATTTTCTTACCATCAGATTTGTGGAAAGTGTATAGCCCCGTTGCAGGATCATACAGTTCAGAAACTGCTGCATCCATGGCAATCCATACATCTTCACCGGCTCTATAACCGGCCGCTTCAATGGCTATTAAAACAGTTTCAATAGCTTCTTCATTTGAACCGATGTTTGGCGCAAAACCACCTTCATCACCAACATTAGTTGAATATCCTTTTTTCTTTAAAACAGTTTTAAGATGATGAAAAATCTCAACGCCCATGCGTAATGCTTCAGAAAAAGAATTCGCTCCAATAGGCATAACCATAAATTCCTGAAAATCGATTTTATTATCAGCATGGGCCCCGCCGTTTAAAATATTCATCATCGGAATAGGGAGTGTATTAGCATTTACACCGCCAATATAGCGGTATAAGGGTTGACGACTTTCTTGTGCCGCGGCTTTTGCTACGGCTAACGAAACCCCTAAAATTGCATTGGCGCCAATATTTGCTTTGTTTTCTGTCTCGTCAATTTCAATCATCAGTTTATCGATCATGTTTTGTTCAAACACATCAATTCCTTTTAATTCAACAGCTAATTTTTCATTCACGTTATTTACTGCTTTTGAAACGCCTTTACCCATGTACACGTTTTTATCGTTATCACGAAGTTCAACGGCTTCGTATGTGCCTGTGGATGCGCCCGAAGGGACAGCTGCACGCCCGATTATTCCGTTTTCTGTGATTACATCAACTTCTACCGTCGGGTTACCACGGGAGTCTAAAATTTGTCTTGCGTGTACATCGAGAATTAAACTCATACTATTTTTATTGCTGATTTTTACTGTGAATTGAGATACTTCGTGTTTATTAAACACCTGGAATTATTCTCATCAAAATTAGTGTTTTTGGAGAGAATGCAAAGTTATATTCTATAATTTATTGAAAATCTATTCCCATTTAAAGGTTTTAACGGCTAAGGCATAAATGCCAATTCCCCAGATAAATAATATTAATATCTGATGACTGACTTCAGGCAGGCTGGCGCCTTCAAAAGCTACTTTACGCATGGCATCATTTAAATAAGTAAGCGGTAAAGCCCGGCTTATTGGTTGTAACCAAGTTGGAAAAGCCTCAATGGAGAAAAATGTGCCCGATAAAAGAAACTGAGGCAAAGTGATAAGATTGGCAATAGGAGGGACCGAGCTTTCATTTTTTGCAATACCTGATACCACAAATCCAAATCCCATGAAAACAATTAAGCCAATTGAGGACAATACCAGCATATTTAAAACAGTAACCGGTCCTTTGATCAATGTAAACCCAAAAACAAAATGACCTATGAGAATAATGATCAGGGCGCCAATTAAAGAAAATATCATCCGGCTTATGGCCTCACCTAAAACAATGCTTGAGCGTTTAACGGGTGTAGCAAAAAAACGTTTGATTACGAGTGTTAAACGTAAAGTTAAAAATACAAAGGCGGTTCCGAAAACACCGGAGCTAAGTAATGAAAATCCTAATTGTCCCGGTAGTATAAAATCTATGGTTTTGTATTCGCGGCCTTTTATGGTAGTTTCTTTCAGTTGGACTACAGGCGGAGGGCCAGCTTTCGCGACATTGTTAATGGAGGAAAGAACATTATTCAGGATTGATTTAAGAATACCGCCTTTATCGCGTGAAGCCTCAGTATATTGTACATTGACCAGGTAAGTATGCTGAGCCTGATTAGATTCTATATTGATTATCGCATCAATACGCCCTTTGATCAGATCCTGCTGCATTTCTTTTTCAGGCTCTTGTATTAAACGCAGCACTTTTATATTTTTTAATGCTTTGTAAACAGGATTAAGAGTATCGCTTTTAGCGTTAACTCCTACATCAACGCGTATTCCGCCACCACCAATAAAGCCGAAAACTACAATAAAGATCAATGGAAATACCAAACTGAAAACTACTGCTGAGGGACTTTTGATGATGGAACGGAAACTGGCCTTGGCCATTGCCAAAGTTGCTTTAGTATTACTATATGCTTTAGATTTACTCATGTTAAATTATAAGGATTGAAGGAGAGAATGATTGAATGAATGAGAGATTGAATGAATGAAGGAATGAATGATTGAAGAAAACAATAAATAAAACTATTCGGCCCGCCATTCTTTACCTGTTAAATTGATAAATACATCTTCTAAATTGGCCTGTTTTACTTGTTTAGGACGTTCAAAGCCGGATGCAACTAGTTTATCTATAAAATGATCGGGGGTATCTATGCCAATAATTTTTCCGCCATCAATAAATGCTACCCTGTCACAAAGTACCTCAGCTTCATCCATATAATGCGTGGTAATAACTACCGTAGTTCCGGATTGGCGGATTTCCAGGATCAGGTCCCATAAATTCCGCCTTGCCTGCGGATCAAGCCCTGTTGTGGGTTCATCTAAAAAAATAATTCTCGGCTGATTGATTAAGGTGGTAGCAATTGAAAAACGTTGTTTCTGTCCGCCTGATAATTCTTTATATTTTGCTTTCGCTTTATCTGTCAGGGCAACTTTTTCCAATAGTTCTAATGGCTTAACATCAATACCGTATAAACCTGAAAAGAGTTCAATTAGCTCCGTTAAATTGAGATTGGGATAATAACCCGCAGCTTGTAACTGCACACCGATGATCTGTTTGATCTCGTCCGGATCTTTCTCCAGGTCAAAAGAATCAACCATAATCCGGCCCGATGTTTTAAGCCTTAAGGTTTCAATAATTTCAAGGGTGGTGGTTTTACCGGCTCCGTTTGGACCTAATAATCCAAAAATTTCGCCCTGATACACTTCAAATGAAATATCATTTACAGCAGGGAAATCGCCGTACTTTTTTACAAGGTTTTGAACAGTAATAATTGGGCTTGAACTCATAGTATAAAACTCGTAATAATCAATGGAATATTAACTATTTTTTGAAGAGGAAAAGGTTTTAGTAGTATGATTTTAATTCATCATCATCTTAACAAAATCATCAAATAGATAACGTGAATCATGCGGGCCCGGCGAAGATTCTGGATGATACTGAACTGAAAAAGCTTTTTTTCCTTTTACCCGAATACCTTCAATAGACTGGTCATTCAGGTTGATATGCGTAATCTCAACCTTGTCAGAATTGCGTACATCTTCGGGTATAACCCCAAAACCATGATTTTGAGAAGTAACCTCACAATGATCTATGATAATGTTTTTAACAGGATGATTTAGGCCGCGATGACCGTTAAACATTTTCATGGTTCGTATATCATTAGCCAGGGCCAATAACTGGTGGCCTAAGCAAATGCCAAATAAAGGTTTATCGGCAGCCAGAATTGCTTTTACTGTTTCAACAGCATAAGGCATGGCAGAAGGATCGCCGGGGCCATTTGAAATAAAATAACCATTCGGATTCCATTTTTCCATTTCTTTAAAGAGTGTTTGTGCCGGAAAAACCTTTGCAAAAACCCCGCGGGTATCAAAATTGCGCAATATGTTTTTCTTTACCCCCAGATCTAAAACCGCAACCCGGTATGGCGCATTTTCATTGCCAAAATCATAGGCCTCTTTAGTGCATACTTTTGATGATAATTCCAATCCTTCCATGGAAGGAACTGCTGCTAATTTCTTTTTTAATTCCTCAATATCTAAAATTTCTGAAGAAATGATCGCGTTCATTGCCCCTTTATCACGTATATGCCGTACCAGGGAACGTGTATCTACATCAGAAATACCCACAATGTTCTCATCCTGGAAATAATCCTGGATAGACTGGTCGGATTGTTTTCTGCTGTAAGCGATGTTGAAGTTTTTACAAACCAGGCCTGAAATTTTAATTGCGCCGGATTCTATTTCATCATGATGAATACCATAATTGCCAATATGCGCATTAGTGGTTACCATAATTTGTCCGAAATAGGAGGTGTCTGTAAAAATTTCCTGGTAACCCGTCATGCCGGTATTAAAGCAAATCTCGCCGCTTGTGGTACCAATTTTACCCGCGGCTTTGCCATAATAAATGGTTCCGTCTTCTAAAAGTAATACAGCAGGTAATTTAATGTAATTGGTCATGGGGCATTACAAGGTTTAATGTAAAATAAAAAAATAAAAATGGACTGATTTCGGAAGATTTTCCGGTTGTAGAGGCTAACACGCTGAAGTGGTTTACTTCATATTTCACTATGGGCAAATGTAAAAATTTATAGTGAAATTTTTGCGGATTGATTTTGGCAAATAGTTATCAGGATTTTTACGAACTGTGAGATTGCCTTCTATTGTAAATTACCTATCCTGAGCTTGCTATTACCTGCCAAAATCTTGCTTTTGGACGTCTTTGCCTTGCTGTTACCCGTCCTGATCTTGCTTTAGTAGACACTCTCACACTCTCTCCTGATGATGAACTGAATTAATTCTCTTCATGGGAGAACTGGTTCAGCAAAGAGTAGAACTAATTTAGCAAAAAGTAGAACCGGTTATACCTTTATGATCTTTAAGGTTTATTAAAATAATACTGTACTCTCATTGGCTTGTAGTTTTCTATCTATTTTAGCTAATTAAATATTTAAAGCAGATATTTTTATTCATTTGGTATAATATTTGCCTTTATTTCAAAAATAAACTAATTCACTTAAACTAAAAATCATGAAAATTACAACATTTATTAAATCAGCATTACTTTTACTTTTAATTACTTCTTCTTTTGCAGCCTGCAAAAAGGATGATACCAAACCTAAAATAGCTCTTGAAGGTAAATGGACTGCGAAATTAACTTATACAGATAGTTTCACAAGTACTTATTACTTTACTTTTAAAAATGAGGGTGGTATATTAGAGGTAAGAGAGTTTCTTGATGGAATTGCAGCAACTTCAACAGGCACTTGGTTTACAACACCTGCTAATGCTTTTACAGCAAAATTTTTTGTCAGTTTTGATATAAATTTAAAAGGAACTTATAATCCCTCTACAGGTACAATAACTAATGGTAAATTTGGGCTTGGCGATTCATATGATAATGCCGGTACCTGGACGATGACCAAAGACAAGGTTCAATAAACAACTTCCCAATTTATTTAATAGCTTGCTTTTAATAATTAAAAGCAGGCTATTTTATTTTTAATTAATCAGTTAAGGCAGTAAACCAGCATGAGCTATCAGCTGGTTTTATTAATAGCTAATGCCTCACAATTATTGCTGTTAAGTGCTTCATCCCGCTAATTTTATTACTTTTGCGGGTATTACAACAGCAAAAATGAGCGAAGAAAGATCATTGAATTTTTTAGAAGAGATCATAGAAGAAGATGTACGTACCGGTAAAAACGACGGCAGGGTGCTTACCCGCTTTCCGCCGGAACCGAACGGATATTTACATATTGGCCATGCAAAATCTATTTGCCTGAATTTTGGTCTGGCGCAAAAGTATAAGGGTAAAACTAATCTCCGTTTTGATGATACCAATCCGGTAACGGAAGAAACAGAATATGTAGAAAGTATTAAAAACGACATTAAATGGCTGGGGTTTAACTGGGATGAGGAATTATATTCATCGGATTATTTTGACCAATTATATGAGTTTGCAATTACCCTGATTAAAAATGGACTGGCCTATGTGGATGACAGTAGTGCAGAAGAAATTGCAGCGGCTAAAGGCACGCCCACCGAACCCGGAACCCCTACCCTAAACCGCAGCAGAAGTGTGGAAGAAAACCTGCGCCTTTTTGAAGAAATGAAAGCAGGTAAATATCCCGACGGGGCAAAAGTGCTGCGGGCTAAAATTGACCTGGCATCACCCAATATGCACCTGCGTGATCCGCTGATGTACCGCATTAAACATGCCCATCATCACCGTACGGGTAACAAATGGTGTATTTACCCCATGTATGATTTTGCCCACGGACAGAGTGATGCGATAGAACGTATTACTCATTCCATTTGTACACTGGAATTTATTCCCCACCGCCCTTTATATGACTGGTTTATAGAAAAGCTGGACTTATTCCCATCAAAACAGTATGAATTTGCCCGCGGTAATTTAAGCTATACCGTAATGTCCAAGCGTAAACTGCTTCAACTGGTTACTGAAAAGTATGTGAGCGGCTGGGACGATCCGCGTATGCCTACCATCAGCGGGTTTCGGCGAAGGGGTTATACCCCGTTTTCGATCAGGAATTTTTGTGAACGTATTGGTATTGCCAAACGTGAAAATGTAATTGATTACAGTTTACTTGAATTCTGTATCCGCGAAGATTTAAATAAAACAGCATGGCGCCGTATGGCTGTTCTTGATCCTGTTAAATTAGTAATTACCAATTACCCGAAAGGGCAAACCGAAGTGATGCATGGTGAGAATAACCCCGAGGTTGAAGGCGGTGACGGCTCGCGTGAATTACCTTTTAGCCATGAGCTCTGGATAGAACGCGATGATTTTATGGAAGAACCACCCAGGAAGTTTTTCCGCCTGGGAGTTGGTTTAATGGTGCGTTTAAAGAATGCTTATATCGTCAGATGTGATGATTTTGTAAAAGATGAAAACGGAGAAATAAGCGAAATTCATTGTACGTACATTCCGGAATCTAAAAGCGGAAGCGATACCAGCGGGATCAATGTAAAAGGAACTATTCACTGGGTTAGCGTTGCTCATGCAAAAACTGCCGAAATTCGTTTATACGATCGTTTATTTCAGGTAGAAGACCCTTCAAATGAAGAAGGTAATTTTAAAGAATATATTAACCCCGATAGTTTGCAGATTATCAGGAACGTTTACATTGAACCGGACCTGGCCACAGCTAAACCGGGTAAAGCTTACCAGTTTATCCGTAAAGGTTACTTCACCTTAGACACTGATTCTACACCGGATAATCTGGTTTTTAACCGTACAGTTTCTTTAAAAGATGCCTGGGCTAAAAAAGATTAATAGCTGTTTGCTGAGTTGAAAACTCGGGGATATTGCATCCGTGTTTAAAACTCTAATCATTTGAAAGTTTATTTTTAATTTGTCACCCTGAGCGAAGTCGAAGGGCGACAAATTAACCAGAAATTGTTAATTAATCATCGTGAGGGAGGTGGAAGCGTTGCATATTGCCTATGAGGCTTCGACTTCGCTCAGCCTGACAAAAGTTTAGGAAATTTGTATATAGTAATTGCGGAGAATAAAACTTTTTATACTTTTCTATAAATACTTTTTATAGAGATTATAAAGTACTTTTTTATCTTCAAGCGTTAAAACTGCGCTTACATCTGTCTGGATAAAATGTAATTTAAATGCTTTAATGGCGGCGGTTATATCTGATGTATCATAACCAATTATTCTTAACGCTTCTTTTGTATTGAAGTTCTCCGGAACATTTTCTGTTAATATAGAGTCCTGCCAGTTACCAAAACCCTTTTCAGCCAGTTTTTTCCAGGGGAAAGTAATATTAGGGTCATTCTTCCGCTTGGGTGCAATATCCGCATGACCGATAAAATTCGCAACCGGAATATCGTAGTTCTTTTTTAAAGTCGCTAACACTTCCAGCAAACTAGTTATTTGGGGTTCAGTAAAGGGCGTATACCCATCATTATCCAGTTCAATACCTATTGATGAAGAATTGATGTCCGAAAGATTACCCCACTTGGAGTTTCCGGCATGCCATGCCCGTAAGTAATCATTCAACATTTGGTACACCTTGCCATCTTTGCCGATCACATAATGTGCACTTACCTTTGTTCTGACTAATGTAAAGGTTTTTAAGGTTTGCTCGGTTGAGTTTTGGGCGGTATGATGTATAATGACAAAATTAGGCTTGCGTAAATTGAAGTTGGTGGTTCCGGCCCAATCCTGCCCGGGTACAGGCGGCGGAGTTTGCCGAATTGTTTTTGCCAGTTCTTTAGCCTGCTTTTTATAAACTTTATTGGTGGGTGCATAAGGATTGGTAGCACAGGATGTAATACTGATTATAAGCACTACTATACCAATAAAAGCCGGGTTAAGTTTTGAAAGAACTTTCATATTTTAAAATTGAACTGCCAAATTACAAAAATCAAATTCCTTTTCTACTTGTAATTATTGTTTTAACACCCAGGCAAAGATCAATGGCGCTACAATGGTCGCATCAGATTCTACAATAAATTTAGGAGTATCAATAGCTAATTTACCCCAGGTTATTTTTTCATTAGGCACAGCGCCGGAGTAAGAACCAAATGAAGTAGTAGAATCAGAAATCTGGCAGAAATAACTCCAGAATGGAATATTTTCCATTTCCATATCCTGGTAAAGCATAGGTACCACACAAATCGGGAAATCACCTGCTATACCCCCTCCTATTTGAAAAAAACCAATTCCTTTTCCTTCGGAATTTTTTACATACCAGTCTGCCAGCCAGGTCATATACTCAATACCGCTTTTCATGGTTGAAGCTTTTAACTCTTTTTTAATTAAGTACGATGCAAATATATTCCCCATGGTTGAATCCTCCCATCCGGGAACAACAATAGGCAAATTCTTTTTGGCTGCGGCCAGCATCCAGGAGTTTTCAGGGTCTATTTCATAATACTGTTCCAGCTCCCCGCTTAACAAAATCTTGTACATATATTCATGCGGAAAATACCGTTCTCCGGCATCATCAGCATCTTTCCAGATCTTATAAATATGTTTTTGCAACCTGCGGAAGGCTTCTTCTTCAGGAATACAGGTATCAGTTACCCGATTGTAATGGTTTTCAAGCAAATTCCATTCATCCTGCGGGCTTAAATCGCGGTAATTGGGAACACGTTTATAATAAGAGTGCGCCACCAGGTTCATGATATCCTCTTCCAAATTAGCTCCCGTACATGAAATAATGGAAACTTTATCCTGGCGGATCATTTCCGCTAATGATATACCTAATTCGGCCGTGCTCATGGCGCCTGCCAGAGTGATCATCATTTTACCCCCTTCATCTAAATGGGTTTCATAACCTTTTGCCGCATCAACCAGCGCCGCTGCATTAAAGTGAAGGTAATTTGTTTCTATAAACCGCGATATTGGTCCTCTTTCCATACTCATATTCAAAAAATTTGATTGCAAAAATAGACATTTAAGAGGTATCATGAAATGCAATTGAAGAAATCCATCATGAACTTAATACCTGTTGAATATGTTCAGGTAAAAAACAAATCTATATTTGCAGTATATGACCAATAAATATCTAAGATTAACACTCTTAATAACCCTGATAACTTCATGTTCCAGCAATAGCTTCAGCCAGATAAAATTCATAAAAAAATTAATATCGGGTTCAAAGGATACCACAAGGTCGGCCAGTTTTTTGCCTGTTCCGATTTTTGGATATGCCCAGGAAACCGGGTTTGAATATGGCATTGGCAGTTTATATTCATTTTACACTGATCGGGCAGATACTACTACCAGAAGTTCTGGCATTAATCTTTTAGCTTATCTAACCACTAAAAAACAATCTAATTTTCAAATCAAAGCAGATATTTGGACACCTCAGAATAAGTATCATTTTGTAAACGAAGTGCGGTATAAAAATTTTCCTCTTAATTTTTACGGAAATGGTAATAAAACACTTAAAGCTAATGAAGAAGTGATCATACAAAAAACCTTTAAACTATCCGCGGAAGTAGAAAGAAGATCAGGAAATTCAAGTTATACCGGCGCTAATCTGAGCTATGAAAAGCATAATTTTAAGGATAAAGAACCTGGCGGGTTATTTGAAACTGACCCCTTCATTTACGGTCATAATGGCGGACGTGTTTTATTTATAGGTTTATCTCAAATTCTTGATTCACGTAATACAAACACGTACACTACAAAAGGTATTTATTTTAAAATAAACTATTCCTACGCTCCTGATCTTTTTGCTGAAGCAGATAATTTCAAAGGAAGTCTAACTAAACTTGACTTTAGGGGATTTAAAAGTTTTAATTCAAAAATGGTTTTAGGCTTTAATACTATTTACCAAAGTATCCAGGGGAATAAAACGCCTTTCTACTTATTGCCTCAATTGGGTAACGATCAAATGATGCGGGGATATTATACGGGCCGTTACCGTGATCAGAATTTATTGGCGACACAAACTGAATTCCGGTATCATCTTACTCCCCGGTTTGGTTTTGTAGGCTTTTTAGCGGGCGGAACGGTTTACAGCAACGGTAATTTTAAGCTGGGAGATATAAAGCCAAATTATGGCGGTGGTTTCCGGTACTTTTTTGACCTGGAAAGGAATTTAAGCGTACGGGTTGATTATGGTATAGGAGAAAAAAGACCCATGGAAAAAAGACAACAGGGATTATATTTTTCCCTGGGGGAGTCTTTCTAAACCATGCCTGAATAGTGCAGAGCTAAATCTTTAAATCTATTACCCTGAAACTAACTATCTGTTAGTAAGCATTCTTATTTTCAACATAAAGCACACTTTTAACGGCCTTTACCACACGTTCTGCATTGGGTAATGCTTCTTTAATGAGTGTTGGGGCATAAGGCAAAGGTACATCGGCACAGGTAACCCGCAAAACCGGCGCATCTAAAAAGTCGAACGCGTCTTTTTGTACTTTAAAGGCAACTTCGGTGGCTATGGTACCTAAAGGCCAGGCCTCTTCTACAAAAACCATCCGGTTGGTTTTTTTAACAGAATTAATAACGGTTTCGTAATCAATGGGGCGTACGGTACGTAAATCAATTACTTCTGCATTAATGCCTTCTTTTGTTAATTCTTCAACCGCGGGCATCACCACACGAGAAAGCATCTTACCAAAAGTGACGATAGTTACATCTGTGCCTTCTTTTACAATATTGGCTTTCCCTATCGGGATGTAATATTCTTCTTCAGGCACTTCGCCTTTATCGCCGTACATTACTTCCGATTCCATAAAAATAACAGGATCAGGATCAATAATGGATTGTTTTAATAGGCCTTTGGCTTCATACGGGCTTGATGGAACAACCACTTTTAAACCCGGGCAGTTGGCATACCAGCTTTCAAAATTCTGGGAGTGCTGTGCGCCTAATTGGCCGGCGTTACCCGTAGGGCCACGGAAAACGATGGGACAGGAAAACTGTCCGCCACTCATAGAAAGAACTTTGGCGGCAGCATTAATAACCTGGTCTATGGCGACAAGAGAGAAATTAAAGGTCATGAATTCAATAATAGGAAGCAGGCCGTTCATAGCGGCGCCAACGCCAATACCCGCGAACCCTAATTCGGCAATTGGAGTATCAATTACCCGTTTTGCGCCAAATTCATCCAGCATTCCTTGGCTTACCTTATAAGCGCCATTATATTCGGCAACTTCTTCGCCCATTAAAAATATCTTATCGTTCTTGCGCATTTCTTCATTTAATGCTTCGCGAAGGGCTTCTCTGAATTGTATTTCTCTCATCTAAATAATCGATTTTGGAGAGCAAATATAAGTTTTAAGTTTGAAAGTTAAAGTTTGTAAAATAGGTAGTAATTAGTGCGTGTTTTTTATCAAATGAAATTCTCTACCGCGTTTGTAATGCAATCTTCGGAATTATAAACTTGCGTCTATAACATCCTCGTTATAAACACGGGAACAATATACAAACCGTGCAAGACAATATACAAACTATGCAAGATAATATATAAATCATGCAAGTAATGTAACAAACCGTGCAATACAATATATAAATTATGCAATTAATGTAACAAACCGTGCAAGACAATATATAAATCATGCAAGTAATATAACAAATCGTGCAAGACAATATGTAAACCATGCAAGTAAGATAATAAAACGTGCAATAAAATATATAAAATATGCAAGTAAGATAACAAACCGTGCAAGACAATATATAAACTATGCAAGTAAGATAATAAACTATGCAAGACAATGTATAAACTATGCAAGTAAGATAACAAACTGTGCAAGACAATATATAAAACTTGCAAGACAGCTAACAAAACTTGTAGTAAGGCAGATAATGAAACCGTAAGGCCTATCTCACAATAGTAATAACCCCGGTAATAATTTGTGATCCCGGGCGGGGGTTGATGACAAAGAAACAGATGCCTTGTTGTATGGGAACGCCTTTGATCTTTCCATCCCAGCTATTATCATAGTCCTTCTTCCGGAAGAGTTCACGGCCTGCACGGTCAGTAATAATTACCTCATTGCCCGGAAGCATACCCGTAACTACAAAAGTATCATTTATCCCGTCGCCATTAGGTGAGAGTATATTGGTGGTTTCTATCACTTCAGGCGGGTTTTCTGCGGGGGATTTCCTTACTAATAAAGTATAGGTTTTAACTGCTCCATTTTGTGCGGTTACCACTATTCTGATAATATTATCATTAAAAAGCAAATTTACCGCTCCGGAAGAAGTTCCGCTGTTAACCGGAATCCCATCCACTTTCACAGTAGCATTCAGTGGGTCATCTAGGGTTGGGGTCAGGGTAATGGAGTTCAGGTCGTTGCTTACTGACAGGTGATAGACCAAAGTCTCTTTTGCAAATACGGGGGTAATGGTTCCGGGGGTTGCGGACAGGTTAGCTAAATTAGCATTCCCGGATAATATTACATCAGCCGGAATAATGGTTAAGCTGTAATCTTTGTTAACTGTTGCGCCATTCTGCGCAGCGGTAATGGTAAAAGTAAAAGTACCTGCAACTATCGGAGTACCGCTTAATAAGCCCGTAGCAGTATTAAATAGTATTCCGCCTGGCAAAGCGCCAGCTGTAAGTGTAAGTGTAGTAGCTCCGCCGCAACCGTTAAAAGTTATCATAGTAGTATAGGCGGTATTCACCTTACCGGCTGGTATGGTAGCAGGTAATATCAGCAGTTCTGTTGGCGCTGCCTGCAACTCATAAGCGCCCAGGTCAATTGCTGTTCCATAAATCCTCGGTTTACCCGCCAGGTCGGTAGCCGGCAAAACAAGGCCTGCCGGAAGAGGGCCGCCAATATTAAGGGCTGGTGAGCAGGGCGTTAAACTGAAATCGCCATTGGCTGCATTGGTAAATAAAGGGTCGACATCAATTATATTAGTACCGTTGGCATAACCACCCTGTACCAGGCTATTGCTGATAATTGCCGGCGTACCATTTTCAATAGTAATTATAGCTGACACACTATTAATATAAATAATACAATTAGTAATAGTAGAAGAAGAGAAATCAGCTATAACGCTGCCTGCTCCGCTTGCCGGAGCTATATTTCCATAAAATGTGCTATTACTGACCCTTACCGATGAAAGATTGTACATAGCGCCACCTAATTTTGCACTATTGTTAAGAAACAGGGTATTGGTAATAAGCGGAGAAGTATTCTGCTGATTATAGATAGCGCCCCCCTGTCCGTCAGAATATTCATTTACACTGTTTCCAATAAACTTAGTGTTGGTGATAGTAGGCGAAGAATTTAGCTCATTATACATTCCGCCCCCGGCAAAAGTAGCAGAATTTGCATCGAATGTAACATTGTTAAGGAGTGGGGAAGATTCATTATTATACATGCCGCCACCGGCGAAATCTGCAAAGTTCTCCCTGAAAATGGTATTGCTAATCACAGGCGAGGAATGATAATTAACCATACCACTACCTGTATCCCGGAAAACAGGGCTGCCCGATATTGTTTGAATATTAAAAATATTCGCATATCCTTTCTCCACAATAAAGCCATCTAAAACAGTACTGCTGGTATTCCCTACGGATACGAGCACATGGTAAGTATTATCGGTATCAATGGCAAGATTGTTAATGTTACCGCTTAAAATAGTTGGATTGGCAGCAATATTCCTTGCAATTACACTGCTTTCAGTACCAGCAAAGCCACCGTATAATGCCACATTGTTTAATAGGAGAAAGGTTTTATCACGATTATCTATACTGCCCGTTACCGGGTTGTATATAGGATAATAAGTCCCCGTAGCTACCCAGACCTGGCTAATATCATCGTTCGCATTAGCATTCATATTCTGTATCCCGGCCGCTTCCAGGGCATCGCCTGTTTCTGCTACGGCATTGGCCCAGCTGCTGCCGCTAAAATTACCGGCGCCGCCTTTTTTAACATAAATAATCCCGTTAGCGCCTTTTGGCAAATATATATATTCATAAGCGCCCATATCTACTGTAGTATTCAATACACGGGGCTTACCGTCAATATCCAGGGTAATTCCTGCGGGAATGGCAGCATTACTTCCTGCATTAATGGCTGGGCTTGGGGGTTTCAAATGAAAATCTCCGGTTACCGCATTTTCAAACAGGGGATCGGCATCTATATTACCTGTACCGGCATAACCATCTTGTACCAGGCTGTAAGTAACCTGAGTGGAAGAACCATCAGCATCAACATTAAATATTTCAATGTCATTATCATTATTATATAAAATAGAGTTGACAATTGTGGTATGACTGTCTTCTTCATTAAAAATGGAACAATTACCATCAATTGAGATATTTCCGACAAAGGTGCTATTGGTAATTGTTTGTTGTGACCCATAATAATTATCTATGGCGCCGCCGTAACCATCAGTATAATTATTAGTAAACAGGCAGTTGGTAATTTTAGGATTTGATGTATAATTGTCTATAGCGCTGCCATAATTACGTGCATAATTATTTCTAAATACTGTATTTATAATTTTGGGGGAAGAATTAATATTATACATTCCTCCACCCCAGGCTTGTATAATAACATTGTTAGATATGATCACACTACCGTTACCGTCATCATCATCATTATCTGCATTTCCTTTCTCTACAATAAACCCATCTAAAATAGTAGTATTGTTATTCCCCGCCGATACGATCACATGGTAAGCATTATCTGTGCTGTTACTCAAAATACCCAAATCTCCACTTAAAATGGTGGGATTATTAACAATAATACGGGTGGTTATAGTTTCTGATGCTATGCCTGCGAAACCGCCGTAAAGTTCAACCCCGTTTTTAAGCAGGAAAGTTGTATTGCGGTTATCTGAGCTGCCCACTACAGGATTATTAGTAGGTGTATAAGTCCCAACTGCCACCCATATCTGGGTTCGGGTAGCTGGATTATTGGCTATATAAGCAGCTCCACCAGTATTTATTAAATTTTGGAGTTGTACGCCGGGAGCAGCGTTTGCCCATGAAGTTCCGGTTTTATTACCTGCACCCAGCTGTGTTACATATTTAATGGTTTGGGCAAAGCTTGTTCCCGTCATTAATAAGAATAATGAGCAAAGAAGAAGGATTAAACACCGTCGGTTTGTAATTCTTTTTTTCAATAATGATGTTGTTTAAATACCTTAAGAAGCCTGACTTTTAATGAAGTGATTAATAGTACCCTACTAATTCCCTGCCTTTATAAAATATTAATTATTTTAGCTTGGGCTTTAAATGCAAGTTTAAGTAATTATTGTCAGTATATAAAAATACTTTACATTAAAAATCCCAACTAACAATTGTTGGAAGTATTGAAGTTTAAGGCTCACAAAAAAGATATTTATATTTAGATAGACTTCACTTATGGGTTAAAAAAAACCGAAACAATATTCTGCTTCGGGTTTTGTTATTTATTACAGATTTGTTACTTAATAAACGTAAATAATGTAAAATTAGCATAGTTTGTTTTATAAGGTTGTGGTGGTGGATCCATAGAGGTCCAGGGCTGTGGTTGCGGATCCATAAATTTCCAGGGTTGTGGTTGCGGATCTGGCTTAAGCTGAGGATTAACCACAACTACCCCTGTAGCATTTTGTCCGAATCCATCTACTTTAGCAGTTTCGTGAACTGAAACTGTATTTTTTAAAGGTTGCTGCTCCGGAAGTTTATCTTTTTTACACGATGTTGCTGCAAGCATCGCGAACAGGAGAAGATTAAAACCATAAAAGTGCTTTTTCTGCATAAAATCGAGTTTATTTAATAAGTTATTTATCAAATATATCCCTTTATTTATAAATAATAAAATAATATGAAAAAAATATATTCTTTATTTAATTTCGATTCTTAACAGTACAAATTGAATTTTATATGGAAACCTATTTTCTAATGGAATAAGAGTTTAAAACCTACTGAAATATTAAATAAGTGGGGAACAGCAAATTCCGGCGATCCCCTCAATTACTACACTACTTCATTTTTGAATCTTAATAGGAAAATAAAAATTATTATGATCCCGGATATGCTCTTTTACCTAATTACTCTCTTACCAGAATTACAAGAGTTTCTTTAGGGGCATTATTTACTAATTAAGGTTAATATTACTGTCTGGATCATTACCATCAGAAAAATATTTCTGTGTTACAAATAAAATAGATATCAATTAAACCTCTTCTGCATTTACATCATCTTCATCTTTAACCCAAAGTGTTAAAATACCGGCTATAATCATAGAAACGCCTCCTAATACAATTGTATGGAGTGTATTCGCATTAAAAAACTTCATAGTAAAATACCCGAGGATGGTTGCTGCCACGATTTGTGGTATTACTATAAAAAAATTGAAAACACCCATATAATATCCCATCCTTTTAGTTGGCAAAGAACCTGATAATATAGCATAAGGCATAGATAAAATACTGGCCCAGGCTATACCAACCATACCCATAGATAATGCAATCCATTTAGGATCTGTAACCCAATTTATGCTCATTAAGCCTAATCCTCCTATTATTAAACAAATAAGATGAGTTTTTCTGCGATTTGTCTTGAAAGCTACCCAGGGAATAATAAATGCGAATAACGCCGCAATACCATTACGGATACTAGAACAAACACTCAACCAATCTGCACCATCATTATATTCTTTCTGTACTCTCTGCAATTGAGATTTTTCTGCTGCGGATAAAACGTTATTTGAGCTATTAGCATAATGATTAGCTAAATTTATAGAAATAGCGACAGGATTTTCATGTGCCCTGTATTCATTTATTTCATTTACATCTGCCTGTAGAGAACCAAAAAGTTTTATGAGTTTTTCATCATTAGTTGATTGAGATAAAAAAGACTGAATGTTTGCAGACATAGCAGAAACTATACTTTTATCAACTTTCATGTTATATTTATTGCTAGTTACTGCATTTGTACTGTAAATCCACATAGCAAATAATGCGAACCAGGTAAAAAACTGAACTAAGGCTAACTGAGCCATGGTTTTAGGCATTTTAAAAATACCGCTATAGGTTTCCTTTACTCCATCCCAGAAACCAATTTTACTATTTTCAGTTTTAAACTCCGCTACATTTTGGGGTGGAAATTCTTTAGTTGTAAATACGGTATATAATACAGCGCTTAAAAAAGCAACAGCACCGAAATAAAAACTATATTTTAC
>JBASZP010000420.1:0-2956 GCA_049660965.1 Daejeonella sp.
GGTGTCTATCATCTGTTCTATCAGCATCATCCTTACAGTTCGGTTTGGGGGCCTATGCACTGGGTGCATGCTACCAGCAGAGATTTGATTAACTGGAAACATGAGCCTATAGCTATTTATCCAGATAGCCTCGGTACCATTTTTTCAGGTAGTGCAGTAGTTGATAAAAACAATACTTCCGGCTTAGGAAAAAATGGGCAAGTACCATTGGTTGCAATTTTTACACAACATAGCATGGAAGGCGAAAAAGCAGGAAGGAATGATTATCAAAATCAAAGCATTGCTTACAGCAATGATGATGGAAAAACATGGATAAAATACGAAGGCAACCCGGTATTAAAGAACCCAGGCATTACTGATTTTAGAGACCCCAAAGTGATGTGGTATGAACCCCAAAAAAAATGGATTATGACGTTGGCTACTAAAGACTGTATAACTTTTTATTCTTCTAAAAATTTAAAAAGCTGGGTTAAGGAAAGCGAATTTGGCGCAACAATCGGTGCTCATGGTGGTGTTTGGGAATGCCCTGATTTATTTACATTGGATAATAATGGTAAAAAAGTATGGGTGCTGATTGTAAGTATCAATCCCGGAGGGCCGAACAAAGGGTCGGCAACGCAATATTTTATTGGCGACTTTGATGGAAATAAATTTGTTCCTCAAACTACAGATGTTAAGTGGATAGATTACGGCCCGGATAATTATGCGGGAATTACCTGGTCTAATACTGGCAGCAGAAAAATATTTTTAGGATGGATGAGTAACTGGATGTACGCAAACGCAGTACCTACAGAAACTTGGAAAAATGCAATGACGATTCCCCGGGAATTAAAACTAAAGCAAGTTGGGAATAATTTATTAATAGCTTCTGAGCCGGTGGCGGAATTAACTAAAATCCAAACAAAGCCCATCACAATTTCAAATATAAATGTCAATAATAGTATTGATTTATCAGCAAAAATGGGCAAATTAAAATTCCCTTGCCTTATAAACTTGAGTTTGGAAGAAATAAAGGATTTTTCTTTGGCAGTTTCCAACGATAAGGGAGAAGAATTAATAATTGGTTTTGATAAAAAAGAAAACCAGTATTTTATTAACCGTACTAAATCCGGTAAAACTGACTTTCAAAAAGAATTTGCCGGCAAGCATGTGGCACCCCGTTTAACTGATAACAGCGAGATGAATATTTCATTACTAATTGATGTAAGTTCCATAGAATTATTTGCTGATGATGGATTAACAGTGATGACGACTATTTTTTTTCCAAATAAGCCGTATAGTAAAATTGTTATTCAGACGCCTGAAAGAACTGCATTTAAAAAAGTGGAATTTATTAGTTTAAAAAGTACGAAGAAATAATATGTTCAATGTAAGTTATACCAGCAATATAAGGCCTCTAAGTGTAGTATGTGCTTTCTTATTAATGGCATTAATGCATACTTATGCCCAATCACCTGCAAAAACAATCCCTTCATTTACTTTTAAAAAATTAGATAAGACGGAATTCACCAACAGAAATCTTCAAGATAGTAAATTCTTGTTTTTTGTTTTTTTTGATACGCAATGTGACCACTGCCAGCACGCCATTCAATATATTAACCAACATTACAGCCAGTTTAAAAAAACAGCCATTTATTTAATTACACTGGATAGTGTTGCTAAAGTAAACTCGTTTATAAATAAGTATGGCATCAGTTTAAAAGGCAAAAAAAATGTTGTGCTATTACAGGATACCCGGGATGAATTCATTAAAAAATTCGAGCCCCGAAAATATCCTTCCCTTTTTCTTTATTCTGAGAAAAAAGAACTGATATTGTATGAAGATAATGAGCAAAATTTATTCAGGTTTATACAGATAGTCAATTCATCTGATAAGTAAGGCTATGACTGGTGTTTTGCGCATTTTAAGATGGCTCGACTTTTAGGTAAATTTTTTAGCAAGAATAAGCAAGCAGTTTGGTAATCAAAGAGGAAGTTTCTACTTCCTCTTCTTTCTATCGTTCAATACAAACTATAGTATCATAAATAAGCTGTGTTAGCCCTATTCCATAACAAATATCCAGAGTGAATGAAAGAATTGGAAAATACCTGGCTGAGTTAATAGACCAGCTTAAAATCATTAGTCTTGAACAAGATGACCTGATAAAATGCTCACAACTTTCTATTGACGTTTGTCGTAAAGCATTGGATAAATTAAAAGAATTTATCTTAAACCATAAATTCAAAAGTCAGGCAGAAGAAATACGTTTCTTCAAAGAAATGAAACCAAGGTTTACCGCTCCCCTAATTTATCACCTGAAAGTTTTTAAAATAGAATCCCGTAAGCCAAATGGCGGTGATATAATAAGGAAGAAATACCTTCTAAATGAGTTAGAAAAACTTAAACACTATTTTGATAGTAACCTTGATTTCTACCGTTACTACCGTACCCAAAGTAATTATTTAGACCATAAATATTTTCTCCGGGGCAAATATGATATTCGTCTTACAGTTGATAGTTTCTTTTTTGAAGCAGATGAAAGGTTTAGTACCAGTCATGATTTTAAAGTAGCAAAGATACTGGCACATGACAGGCTGCAGGTATATCTGGAGGAAGAGCTATCACATCTTGACAGAAAAGAAACGAGTATGAATTCCCAAGATGTTCCCAAAGTAAAACTCTACTGGACAGAGAGTAAAACCGCTTTGATTGAATTAATTTATGCCTTACATTCTCATGGAGCATTTGACAATGGAAGGGCAGATATAAAAGATATTGCAGCTTCATTTGAACACTTGTTTGGTGTTGAATTAGGCGATTATTACCGCACTTACCTTGAAATACGAGTACGCAAAACTGGTCGTACAAAATTCATAGATTCCCTTAAACAATCACTCATTAAACGAATGGATGAAGCGGACGATAAGTAGCCATTTATTTTAGTTTGCTTTGAAAAAAATCTTTCCCATGTTGGTA
>JBASZP010000421.1:0-2154 GCA_049660965.1 Daejeonella sp.
AATACTATCCAGCATCAATTCAAGCGCTATATGGGCAAAAAAGGAAGGCCTTACTACAGAGTCTTCAAGAACAGGGGCTATTAGTAATCGTATAGCACGGGTATGTTCCGCGAAAAACTTAGAAGAATGAAAACAACAGTCAACCTGTAAGTGACGTTTCCATCCGGTTAACAGGGAAGTCATTTCCTGAGAATGTATAAATCGATCTTCCCGCTTTTGCGGATAAAGGTTCCAGTCTTTACGGGCATTTTTTATTAAGTCAGGCAATACCGTACCCAGCACCAAATTAGGATCCTGCGTATTTCTGTCGAAGTAAAAATGAGAAAGGAAATTCATAATTTGACTGTAAATTAGCTGTTCCCTGTTTTATCTGATTATATTTTGCATCAATATACTAAAGATTATCTTTAGAAAGCTCATTTCATCAATTCTTCTATCTTTGCCCAGATTAAAAACACTTAAATAAACAATGAATTTTGTAGAAGAATTACGCTGGCGGGGAATGCTGCATGATATCATGCCGGGAACAGAAGAACAGTTAAACAAAGAACTGACTTCGGGATATATTGGCTTTGATCCATCATCGGATTCCCTGCATATCGGGAATCTTGCACAGATCATGACTCTTATTCATTTTCAGCGTGCGGGACATAAACCTTATGCCCTGGTTGGCGGCGCTACAGGTATGGTTGGTGATCCTTCCGGGAAATCTGCTGAACGTAATTTGCTCTCTGAGGATGTATTAAATCATAATGTCGCTTCCATTGAAAAGCAATTAAAGAAGTTTTTAGATTTTGATTGCGGTGCAAACAGCGCCGAAATGGTTAATAATTACAATTGGTTTAAGGATTTTTCATTCCTTGATTTTATCCGTGAGGTGGGTAAACACCTTACCGTAAATTATATGATGGCCAAGGATTCGGTAAAGAATCGTTTGGAAGGCGAAAACGGGATGTCTTTCACTGAATTTAGTTACCAGTTAGTGCAGGGTTATGATTTCTATTATCTATGGAAAGAAAAGAACTGCCTTTTACAAATGGGGGGCTCAGACCAATGGGGCAATATTGTAACCGGTACGGAATTGATCCGCCGTAAAGGTGCCGGTTCTGCCTTTGCCATAACCACACAATTAATTAAAAAAACCGACGGAACTAAATTTGGTAAAACAGAAAGTGGCGCTGTTTGGTTAGACCCGGCTAAAACTTCTCCTTATAAATTTTACCAATTCTGGTTAAACACTTCGGATGCGGATGCGAAAAGCTGGATACGAATATTTACGCTTAAATCTAAACAAGAGATGGAAACCCTCGAAAAGGAACATGATTTGTCGCCTCATTTACGGATTTTACAAAAAGCGCTGGCAGAAGATATAACCATACGCACACATTCTGAACAGGCTTTGCAAACCGCTTTGAAAACATCTGAGTTTTTATTTGGAAATGGCTCCTTAGAGTTTCTTGAAAGTTTAACCGAAGCGGAGATCATAGATGTTTTTGATGGTATTCCACAATATACCCTTTCAAAGCAACAACTTTCCGCAGGTATTAATGCTGTTGACCTCTTAGCGGAAAAGTCTGCGGTTTTCTCTTCAAAAGGTGAAGCTAAAAAGATGATTATTGGAGGGGGGGTTTCTATTAATAAACAGAAAGTAGCAGATGTGTTGCAGGTATATACTACAGGAAACTTAATCAGGAATAAATTTCTGGTGGTTCAAAAAGGGAAGAAGAATTACTTTTTATTGATTGCAGATAAGGATTAAATAGGAAAACCTATGTTCATCGTAGAGAAAGTTCTTTAATAAGCATATTTGGACACTTCTGATCTAATTCTTAATTCCATATCAATCGTTTTTCTGTCCTGTAATAAAACCATTGTTTTATGATATTGCAGATTTCAGCCATATAGGTAAAAAATGTATTGATGCCATCCGGGATTTTCCGGATATATGTAAAACGTTTTTTGATGACATCCGGAGTTTTCCGGGTATAGGTAAAACGCTTTTTGATGCTATCCGGAGTTTTCCAGGTATAGGTAAAACATTTTTTGGTGGCATCAGGAGTTTTCCGGATATAGTAAAACGGTTTTTTGATATAACAGAGCAGTTTATGCAGGTAATTAACAAGAGGAGTTGATCAGTAAACCATAGTATTTTAT
>JBASZP010000422.1:0-4850 GCA_049660965.1 Daejeonella sp.
GAACATTCTATGGTGCGGATTGATATGAGCGAGTACCAGGAAAGACATGCTGTTTCCCGCTTAATTGGCGCTCCTCCGGGATATGTGGGTTATGATGAAGGGGGACAATTGACGGAAGCTGTACGCAGAAAACCCTATTCTGTTATTCTTCTGGATGAAATAGAAAAAGCACATCCGGATGTTTTTAATATTTTATTACAGGTTTTGGATGATGGCCGTTTAACCGATAATAAGGGCCGGCTGGTTAATTTTAAGAATACCATTATCATCATGACCTCTAATATTGGTTCGCATTTAATACAGGAGAATTTTGGCGAACTGGATGATGTTAACAGAGACGAGGTAATTGCCAAAACTAAAAACCAGGTGTTTGAATTATTAAAACAAACTATCCGTCCTGAATTTTTAAACCGTATTGATGAGGTAATTATGTTCACTCCGCTTAACCGCGATGAAATACGTGATATTGTACAATTACAATTTAAAACTGTACAAGATACATTAGCCGAAATGGGAATTGAAATTGAAGCCACAGAAGAGGCTTTAGACTGGCTTGCCCAATTAGGTTATGATCCGCAATTTGGTGCACGCCCGCTTAAACGTGTTATTCAAAAACGTATTCTTAATCCATTATCTAAAGATATTTTAGCCGGAAAAGTAGATAAGGACAGTAAGATAAAAGTAGATGTATTTGATAATAACTTCGTATTTATGAATGCAGCTAATGCTGTTGTAACGAAGAAAAAATAAGTTTGTAGCAGCAGTTATTAAAAGCGGATAGCTGCTGCTATTTTATTAGCTCATTTCTCATTCTGCGACTGGATCATGGAAGTATATTTTTCCAGCAGATCAATATATTTTGACCGCCAGAATTCTACATCACCCATGAGTTCTTCATACGTTTTTTTGCCGTATATAGCCTGCGGTTCTCTCATTGTATTAATTAAAGAAGCTAATTCAGGAATTTCTATAGAAAAATCATGTTTTAAAACACGTCCATATTTTAGTAGTAATGAATCCGAAAGATTTTCATCTTCACAATGCCTGTAAATAGTTCCCCTGTTTAATTCCATTTCTTTTGCAATCACGGTAAAAGGTTTACCGGATTTGCGAATAACATTCTCTAATATTTTTCCTCTGTTTATCAACGTATTACAAATATTACAACACAAGTGTTATATTTATTAGTCAATTTGTGTTGAATTAATGCTGTATATGTAGCATATTTGTTATATAATAAATACATGTATATTAAAGCGGAAATTATAGTAGCTCATAAATGCTAATCAAGCACGAAAAATATCTTTTAAAAGGTTAAACATACTTCTAAAATTTATTTATAATCAAAAAATATTTTAAAAATTAATAGAATATCATTTAACTTATTAATTAAATGATAGTTATAAAAAGTTAATAATATAGTGTACTAATACATTGCCTTGAAAAAGCAACAGATATTAATAGAGAAATGAAATGATGTGTTAAAAATGAACACAACGAATTTTTAAAATTCAAATACCATTTAAAATTTTATTTATTACAAACTCTTATAGAAATGAAAAAGCTCACTTTTGCATCCTACGTTACAACAATAATTTGTTTGGCTACTATTATACTTTCTGCGTATAATATAATCAGCATAGAGGTTAGCTGCTTTATAGGATGGTTATTGGTTATTATGCACATGGCGATAATAACCATAATAATAATTGAAAAACAATTAGATTAATAAATTTAAGTTTTTTCTTAAATCTTCAGCTAAAATAGGTTGTGTATTAGAAAAATACTACCTCTTTAGAATTTAAATTAAGATTAATTACTGATAATAACTAAAACTACGTGGGATTTATATTGAAAATGATGTCTTATATGCGATTGAGTTTAACAGGAATAATAGAAAATAGCTTTTATTCAATTATTTTTCACTTATGAACTTTGCTGTTAGGTTTTTAGTATCAACTAAATATTGATAATAAATTACATGTCTACCTTCATTAATCTGCTCTTCCCAACCTTCCGCATTAACCTGGTATTCCTGATCGTTAATGGGTTTAAAATCATAATGAAGATCATTATTTGCTTTTTTAAGCTGCCTGCGTTTTTTAATTATCTTATCTTGCTTATCTAATAACGTTATTATCTTATTCTGAAGAAGTAATTCCTGTTCCAAATCTTTATCAAATCTCGCCTCCCAGTCCTTTCCCTCTTTGTTTTCAATAATTTTTTCAATATGCTTATTGTGTTCTTCAACGCTATCCAACAATTTCTGATCAATTTCACAATCTGCAACCGAATAATATTCTATATTCCACCTGTCGGCAACTATTTTCTTTGCACTTTCCCAGTAAAAATCTGGCGGGCCTCCATAAGTGAGTAAACGTAGTTTAGTATTAACTTTTGGTTCTTGAGGCAGAGGTTTGCCTGATTTTGTTTGCCCGTTACAGGCAGAAATTAAAATAGCAATTAAGCAAATGCTGAAAATATAAATTATGGGTTTTATTTGTGGTGTCATTTCTTTAATTTTTATTCCATAGTCTGGCTTTCGAAACAATTACTCTATCACCACTTTATTACGTAGATAATTAAATGCTTTACAAAACCAGCCATAATTCTTAGATACCAGATAAGTTAAGTATGGATACTTTATCTAAGGCTTGTTCAATATCCCCAATAATGTCTTATAGTTTTCCACAGCAATGGAAAGACCGAGTAGCTTTTCGGTTATTGATATTTCCTGCCCATTTACAGAGTCAACGTTTGTATGGGCCGTAGTTGCAAATATATTTAAGGTTTAGCTGAAATTACTTCTTTTTTGTTCTTGCTTTTTGCAGATTTTCCTCTACTCTGAACTTAACGATTTTACTTACCAGTTCTAATGGCAAAGGCTTATCAAGGGGGAATTGAACAGAACCTTTTGCCCCTTTATAGATTGACAGTTCTTTTTTAAATGCTGCAATTCCGGATGCTCCCGGATAGAAACCAATATGTTTGGAATAAGCAGCAAAATAAACCAGCATTCCATTAAATCTGAATGCGGGCATGGCATAACTGATCACTCCTTCGGCTTCGGGGGCTGTTTTCTTAATGGTTGCCCGCAGTTGTTCTAAAAGTAATTGGGTTTCTTTGGGGAAAGCTGATATATATTCATCAATATCAATAGGTTTGGTTGTAATTGATTTCATATTTTTTAAATGATAAAGAGTTTTTCTCTAATACAATACGCAGTTTAGGAATTGAACTTTTTCCCATTCCGTGAAGTTCTAAAATTTCGTGTTCTGTAAACTTTGAAAGTTGTTGTATAGTTGTAATACCTTTATTTTCTAAGGCACGCCTTGCAGGGGCGGCAAGCAAAGCAAGAAAATTGTCTTTTGGCTTACGTTCTGCTTCGCAATGCGGACAAACCAGACAATCACTGCTTCTATAGTAGTTGTGTCCCTTATTACAAGTTCTTAAAGCTTTTTTTACTATAGTCATTTTTGTTAAAATAAGTTTTATCTATAGCTATTAATCAAATTTATCAGAGGATCATTAATCGTTTTTAAAATCACCTGGTTAAATCCCTGTTAGTAGGCTCAGCTTATTTCATTTCTTTTTCGAAACATACGCTGTTTTCTATTCCAATGTACTGCCCATAATTCGCAATAAGTTTGTAGCCGTTCTTTTTATACAATCCAATGGCTTCAGCCTGTCTTTTCCCAGTTTCTAATACACATTTTAGGGAAGATAGTTCTGTCGCCCATTTCTCTAACTCAGTTAAAATTTGTGTAGCAATTCCTTTCCCCCTGCCTTCCGGCGAAGTGTACATCCGTTTAATTTCCATAGTTCCGGGGCTGAATTCTTTTATTGCACCACAACCTATTGGTTTGCTATTTTCATATATAACAATTACATATTTAATTTTATCCACTTTATTAAATTGGGCGTAAAATGCATGTTCATTTCCGTCTTTTTCAGCTAAATAAGCATCCAGGTATTTTACCAGCCCAATAAAGTCCTGATTATTTGAATCGGTTCTTAGTACTTTAATCATTCAGGCTTTATTAAGACGATATACCATAACTAAATTAATAAAATGATCTTTTCATTTATTGGATTCTGCATTGTAAATCCCGACAATCGGGTTACTAATGCTTTTTGTTTCCGGCAGTTTCTAAGCTTGTTTCATTTTTTCCATATCCAGCTTTTTCATCTGCATTACTACCTGCATTACCCGCCCGGCTTTTTCAGGATCTGACAGTAATTCGCCCGTTATGGAGGGGACAATTTGCCAGGAAACTCCGAATTTATCTTTTAGCCAGCCGCACATGCTCTCCTGGCCGCCATCTGCAGTAAGTTTTTCCCAGTAATAATCTATTTCTTCCTGCGTATCGCAATTCACCACAAAAGAAACGGCTTCATTAAACTTGAATTGAGGGCCTGCATTTAAACCCATAAATTTATGGCCATTCAATTCAAATGTGACTACCATAGGTGTGTCATCCATGATCTTTGAATCTTTAAAAACTGTGCAGTAAAATTCTGCGGCGGCCTTGGCTTTACCATCAAACCAGAGACATGGAAAAATTTGATTTGTCATTTGTTTTTGGTTTTTATTTTATTTGTTACATCGTATAGGAGATCTACACTCTTCAGGTTATTGACCTGATACAAGTTTACATATTTTCCTTTAATCCTGAAATTGCTATACATTTTTTACATCAGTAAAGGGGAAGCGGGCCTTATAGTTTTAATGTGTTGGATGGCAGTTATATTGCGACAGATCGCGATTCAGACAGCAACGGTGGCGATTTAGCTGGCAACTATACCTTTCTAAAAAACGCCGGACGGGTTATTTGTGTTAAACTTATCTT
>JBASZP010000423.1:0-6154 GCA_049660965.1 Daejeonella sp.
AGAGTTTGCTTAGCTCACGCGATACGGAAGCCTGCCGTTCTGCACCAAAATACAGACCAAATTCTTCCAGTGTTTTCAGCAAACGATGGGGTGATTCATAAAAGATCATGGTACGTTCTTCATTGGCCAGTTCTTTCATGCGGGTTTGGCGTCCTTTTTTAACAGGCAGAAATCCTTCAAAGGTAAAGCGGTCTGCGGATAAGCCCGAGTTAACCAAAGCGGGGACAAATGCTGTTGCGCCCGGTAAGCACTCTACTGCTAAATTGTTTTTCAAGGCCTCGCGTACCAGTAAAAACCCGGGGTCTGAAATCGCCGGGGTTCCGGCATCAGAAATTAAGGCAATGTTTTGTCCTTCTTTTAAAAAGCGGATAACCTCGGTAACAGATTTATGTTCGTTATGCTGGTGATGTGAAAAAACCTTCTTATCAATCCCGAAATGCCTTAACAAAGGAGCACTGGTGCGGGTATCCTCGGCTAAGATCAGGTCAACTTCCTTCAGTATACGGATGGCACGGAAAGTCATGTCTTCCAGGTTGCCGATAGGAGTAGGTACCAGATAAAGTTTGCCGGTCATGCATTATTGGGTATTGGGATTTGAGTATTGAGAAGAATACAGTTATCTTATTCCTTACCAATTATTAGCACATTCGCCCATATAATATTTGCAATAGCGCTCATTCCTTTGTCTGATGGATGGGTTCTAACTCCAAAATCGGTGAATGAGTCCCAGGCAACATAACTTATATTATCTAAAGAACTAAGTTCAACATACAGAGAGTTAGTTTCTGTACTACATTTTTTAATTGCATTTTCGGTAGTTTGGTTTTTCCAGAATCCGGCCACACACATGACTTTAACTTTTGGGTTTGAAGCCTTAAAGTAATTTATTAAGGCTGTATAATGCTTCTGAAATTCATGCTGTTCCATCATGTTAATATCTACATTTTCGGCAATTCTTAATATAACCAGGTCTGGCTTTAATGCATTAAAATTATCCAGAGCAGACAGATCATACTCCCAATATTTAGTTTCAAAATCTCCTATGTTCTTGTGATTAACAATAACAGCAGGGTCTTCACTTTTAAATTTAGCGGTTAATAAATGAACAAAATCTTTCTCCTTCGCCGAAGCTGCCATACCCCAATCGCCAAGCCAGCCAACGTCCTCTGCAGGAGCATGATGGGTTATGCTGTTTCCTAGTATCAAAACGTTATTAAACGGCTTGGATTTAACTTCTTCCGGTTTGTCTTTCTCTTCTTTACAAGAGGCTATTAAGACCAACCCAAGAGCTATTAGTGTTATACTCCTGCTTTTTATTCTAATCATTTTCGCTATTTTCATCATTTTAAATTAAGCCCTATTAAATTTATGCGCCACATAAAATTCAAATTCCAAACTGTTTATATCTTTGCAGCAAATATATATTAAAGATGCTGCAAGTTAGTTATATCCGCGAAAATAGAGAACAAGTTTTAAAACGTTTGGCTGTTAAGAATTTTAAACAGCCTGAACTGGTTGACCAGATCATTCAATTAGATGATGACCGCCGCCAGACGCAAAACAAGTTAGATACCATTTCTGCCGAAGCAAACGCCGCCGCCAAACAAATTGGCGATCTGATGCGTCAGGGAGAAAAAGCTCAGGCAGAAAGCCTGAAAGCCCAAACTACTACTTTTAAAGAGCAAACCAAAACAGCAGCTGATCAGTTAACGGCCATTGAAACGCTTTTGCAAAGTGTATTGCTTTTGTTGCCTAACCTGCCTCATGACTCAGTACCCCCAGGTTCAAGTCCGGAAGAGAACGAAACGGTTTTAGAACATGGCGATAAGCCCCAACTGCCGGCTAATGCATTGCCACATTGGGAGCTGGCCACTAAATATGATATTATTGATTTTGAACTGGGGAATAAAATTGCCGGTGCAGGTTTCCCGGTGTATAAAGGTAAAGGCGCTAAATTACAAAGGGCATTAATTAACTTCTTTTTGGATGAAGCTGAAAAAGCCGGCTATGATGAAGTACAGCCACCTATTGTGGTTAATGAAGCATCTGGTTTTGGAACCGGGCAGCTGCCGGATAAGGAAGGGCAGATGTATCATATCGGTCTGGATAATTTATACCTTATTCCAACCGCGGAAGTGCCTATTACTAATCTTTATCGGGATGTTATTCTAAAAGAACAGGATATGCCCATTAAGAACTGTGCTTATACTCCCTGTTTCCGTCGTGAGGCCGGTTCTTACGGGGCGCATGTACGCGGTTTAAACCGTTTGCACCAGTTTGATAAGGTAGAAATTGTACAGGTTGTGCACCCGGACAATTCTTACACAGTATTAGAGGAAATGTCGCTTTATGTACAAAGCTTACTGCAAAAATTAGAGTTGCCTTATCGTGTGCTTCGCTTATGCGGAGGCGATATGAGTTTTGCATCGGCCCTGACATATGATATGGAAGTGTGGTGCGCCGCACAGGCCCGCTGGCTGGAGGTTTCTTCCGTTTCTAATTTTGAAACCTTCCAGAGTAACCGTTTAAAACTTAGGTACAAAGGTAAAGAAGGTAAAACCCGCCTGGCGCATACCTTAAATGGAAGTGCACTGGCTTTACCACGCATTGTGGCATCCCTTTTAGAAAACAACCAGACAGAAAAAGGCATCAGGATACCCGCGGCATTAGTAAAATATACCGGTTTTGAGTGGATAAGTTAGACAACTGTATTCCCACAGAACGTTTGGGCGTATTCCTAACCCCGGATTCCTTCATGCAGAACGTTTGGACCTGTCCGAGCTCACGGATTCTTCCACGCAGAAAGTTTGAGCCTGTCCGGGACCTCGGATTCCTTCAAGCAGAAAATTTGGACCTGTCCGTGATCATGGATTCTTCCACGCAGAAAGTTTGAGCCTGTCCGAGCTCCCGGATTCGTCCACGCAGAAAGTTTGAGCCTGTCCGTGACTCCGGATTCGTCCACGCAGAAAGTTTGAGCTTGTCCGTGACCCCGGATTCCTCCAAGCAATAGAGTTTGGTCTTGTCCGGGCTCCATTTTTTAGTCACGCAGATTTGTTTGAACTTTATTTGCATGCATTTTTTCGCCATGCAGTCTGCTTGGGCTTTGTTTGCATGCATTTTTTGGTCACGCAGATTTGTTTGGACTTTATTTGCATGCATTTTTTGGTCACGTAGATTTGTTTGGACTTTATTTGCATGCATTTTTTGGTCACGCAGTCTGTTTGGACTTTATGTAGCACTACGTTTTGTCCACACAGAAATTTTGGACTCTGTGTAGCACTATGTTTTGTCCACACAGAAAGTTTGGGCTTTTGTAGAACATAGCTATACCCGGTAGCTTTATTAGAATGAACTTTCCTGAAAACAGCTATATTTGGACAGAGCGTGGAAGGGGGTAAATTAAAGCATGTATCATTTTAGATAATATTAGGGGTTTTGAAATTTAGACAGCAAATAGCAAAGTATGTAACAGGGAACTTAATGGCTGATCAGTTACCTGAGCTTGCTGTTACCGGACTTTATGAAGGTTTGGATACACCTTCACTTTGTATTTTAGCCGGACTTGGTAAGAACGAAAGCGCATTTCAAATGGAGCATTATTTTAAACTTGCGCTTGGTGAATTAAAAATTGAACTTCCGGACAGAAAGCAAGCAGCAATTGAATACGCTCTTGCAATAGTTGACGAAATTATTGAAGGGAGAAAAGATATAATTAAAGGAACACGTGAAATATGTTATAATGCCATTGACAGCTGTGACTTATTTGCTGAAAATACAAGGTATTGTTATGAGAGTAGCGGATTTGAAACAGCTTATGGGCTTTATGATACTTATGATGAATTATATTATGCTGGCAGACCCTGGCAGGATGATAAAACAAACGAGCAATTGATGACAGAGCTTAAAGAACAACTTCTGGATGAAATTAAGAAATGGAAAGACAAAATAGAAAATGGTTTATTGAATTGGTTTGTTGTGTTAAAATGATGATCTAAGTAATGGAATATCATAGGCAGGGTTGTTAAAAGGTTCTTAAAGCAACTATATTTGATCTGCACAAAACGTGAAAGGTTGATATAAAAACTTTTCTCTATAAACGCTTTCGTATAATTAAACAAAATCGAATTAATAAATGAATTATATCACAAGATTTGCTGAATTGACTGATGAGGCAAGAATATTTAACCTTTATAAATTAGTTGCAAAAAACTTTGGAGGAATTGCCAGGGAAGAAGATGAAGTAACACCTGGTTATATTTTTAATAATTTACAAAAGGCAACTAAAAATGGAATTTGTTTAGTAATAAACAATCCTAACAATAAAGAGGAGTTAATAGCAGAAATGCATTGTTACAAGTTAGAACCAAGGGTGTTTAATCATATACTTTCGGAACTGACTATTATAGTTCATCCAGATTTTCAAAAGCAGGGACTTGGAAAACAACTTTTTACTACACTCTTAAAGCATGTTGAAGAAAATAGAAGTGATATTTTACGTGTTGAACTTATTGCAAGAGAGAGTAATAAGAAGGCAATAGAATTTTATCAAAACCTGGGGTTTATTATTGAAGGAAGGTTAGAAAAAAGAATTAACAATAAGACCAAGGCTTTTGAAGCAGATATTCCAATGGCCTGGTTTAATAATAACTTTGAAAAATAATCAGACAATGGCTGTAATAAATCTGGCAACACTAACTTATTTTTAAAATGAGAACGAACTCTTTTACATTTATAGCAGTACTATTAAGTTCCATCAGTATAATCACAGCTGCAGGTTGCGGTAATTCCCAACGGGAAAAAGAACTGGAACTTAAAGCCCGGGAATTAGACCTGAGGGAAAAGGAATTAGCCATTAAGATTTCTGATACCTTAGCCAAACCGCAGGAAAAGAAAGTCCCGGATATTACTATGGAGGAAGCGGTTAAATTAGCAAAGGAACAATTTGAAAAGAGTTTGCCGGAGATCGAAAGATCATATAATGGTCAAATAGATCTGATGGATCCTTATACCGGCGATTTTACCGGTGATGGTATAGAAGATGTGCTGATCTATTTTTCGTTATCTCCCAAAGACGGTGGAAATAATTTAGTGGGGCAGGGACTTATGCTGTATCAGAATACGGGTAAAGAGGTAAAGAAGATCGCTGTCTTTAAACCAGACTACTTGTTTTCATTTAACAGTATAAAGAACGGTAAGATCATCATTAATAAATTAGAGTTTACTGATGATGACCCGCGTTGCTGTCCGTCCATTTCAACTGAAAAGACATTGACTATTTCAGGGAGCTCTGTTTATTGAGAGATGCATTCGGATGAAATCCGTCTGTATAAAGTTCTGACGCCCATAAAAAATGGAATTAGTACAATCATTTAGTATAATAATTCCTTATCTTCACAAGTATAGATTCAATTAATATGGTTACAATAATTAAAAAAGGGACAGATATAAAAGAGATTGATAAAGTATTGTCAAAGCTTAAGAGCCCAAAGAAATTTGATGCCTACAAGTATCTGGGCACAGTTAAGTTAAAAACCGGGCCTTTGGAAATTCAAAAGAAGATGAGAGATGAATGGAGTAGTGTATTTGTTGACATCTGCTCGTCGGAATTTATAATTCCGATGCTGTAAATAGGAATTTGTAATTCCATCTGTAAACTTATTATTCTTTTCAAAGTGTCAGCGTTTAAACTTTAATATAAAAACATAAATTCCCTACTTTTGCAGCTTAATTAATATCCTAATTATTGCCCACATTAATCCATCATAACTTTACGGATTTGCTCAACTCCAAACCCCCTAAAGAACTCGGCTACCACTTTCCTGCAGAGTTTGAAAAACATGAGGCTACCTGGTTAACCTGGCCGCATAAAGAGGCAAGCTGGCCTGGAAAGATGAATACGATTTATAAACCTTATGTAGAGTTTATTAAGCTTTTGACACAGGGAGAGAAAGTGCGCATTAATGTAAATGATGAACAAAGTAAGGCTTTCGCAATCTCTCATCTGCAAAAAGCGGACGCAGATCTAAGCCAAATTGAATTTTATTTTAACCCAAGCAATGATGCCTGGTGCCGTGATCATGGTCCGGCTTTTTTGGTTAATCCTACAGCAGAACATAAAAAAGTGATTGTCGATTGGGACTATAATGCCTGGGGC
>JBASZP010000424.1:0-4823 GCA_049660965.1 Daejeonella sp.
ACCCTGCATTATTGCAACATACGTAGCTACTGTTGTCGGGATGATTATTGTAGCTATATGGCAAAAAATTAATTTATGGGATTGGGTTATTATTTCATGGATGGTTGGATTAACTGCTTTTATAACTTTTGTAGTTTGGTATTTTACAGCCTACTTAAGTAAAGGGCAAATTAGCGAAGTCTCTAAAGTTGTAAGTAATACACTTCTTTTTTCAATTCCTGTTGCTTTTATTTTAGGTGCATTGCGTAAAAAAGTAAATGTATTTGAAGCATTTGTAGAAGGTGCAAAAGGTGGGTTTGAAACGTCATTAAAAATTATTCCTTACCTGGTAGCTATGCTTGCCGCTATTAGTGTTTTTAGAAATTCAGGCGCCTTAACCTATATAGTTGATGGTTTTAAATGGGTTTTTATTCATATTGGAACAGATATCCGTTTTACCGATTCTCTTCCCGTGGCTTTTATGAAACCATTAAGCGGTTCAGGTTCCAGGGCTATGATGTTAGATTCCATGAAAACATTTGGGCCTGATTCTTTTGTTGGGCGCTTATCCTGCATTTTTCAGGGCTCGGCAGATACTACATTTTATATTGTTGCCTTGTATTTTGGTTCCGTAGGAATTAAAAAAACCAGATATGCAATTCCTGCAGGTTTAATTGCTGATTTAGCCGGAGTTATAGCAGCAATTTTTGTTGCTTATTTGTTTTTTGGTTGAAGATAAATTTAGAATAAGGATTCTGATTTTATCTTACTTCTAACCTAATCATATTGGAATAGCCACGGGCTATCAGTCTCTTCTTTGCGGGGAGCCAAACTTCACATTGTAAATTAATAATTTGCACACCCCGTTTAATAATGGTTGTATGAGCCTGAATTACATCCCCTTCTTTCGCAGGTGAAAAATAATCAATCGCATTATTTATGGTAGTAAAAGGATTACTCAAATTCATTGTAAAAACTGTGGCACCTATAATATCATCAATAATTCCAGCTGTTATACCACCGTGTAAAACTCCCATTGGATTGGTCATTTCTTTTCTAATAATATATTCCATGGTTAAAGAACCAAATTCAGCTTTTCTTATAACAGGCTTTAACCATTGCATAAATGGGGATGGACTTTCAGAAAATTCCTGATTAAGTGCACTTTTCATCAAGTTTAATGCATGATTGATTTCACTCATTCTATTTGACATTTTTTATTAAATATCCTATAAATTTCAACAAACTTATATTTCTATTCAAAAGTATAACAGGTTAATCTCATAATTATCTGCACCCCAGTTATTCTTTTAATAATTAGGCATAATTAATGTAAATAAAATATAAGAATAGACCCTACAGAGCCTGCACAAAAGCCTTTTAGCCAATATAAGCTATAAGGCTTTTCGCTTTTTAATCCATTTGTAAATATACTTGTACTAAATATAATACAAATTTAACTGATTATAACACAGAATGCACAAAATAAAAAACCCGTTAATTTATTCAATTAACAGGTTAATGTACGCCCATTAGAAGTGAGAACACTCCTGATTATAAACTACCTAGTCTGCATGTTGCGACAGATTTATATTTATTTAATATTTAATTTCTATTTTTTGTTTTGTAAAAGCTGTATAATAATTTCTTTATCCTCCAGCTGACTTTTAAGAATCTTTATAGTTTCTTTTAAAATATCATTCTCGGAAGAATTCATTTTCTGATTTTCTTTAATATTTGAGTTACCAATATAATTACCTCCAAAGAAGGTTGTTACTGGCACATCTAGAATTTTAATCAATTTTCTAAAATCTCTTAGTTTTAATGTTTCATTTAGTAAACTTAATTTCAAACCTGGCATAGTCATGCCTAGTTCTGTAGCCAACCAGGTTAAGTCCCTCTTATCTTTTCTCAGTAATATTTCTACGTCGCTCTTAAAATTCATGTCAAATTAATATCTCTCATTTTGAGATAGTTAAATAATAAATTAACTGTTTCACTAAAATATATTTGCTGTTAAACAGTCAATATATTATAATTGTGAAGTATTATTAACGGACAAATAACGGAAATAATACGGAATAATAAAGACACACATTAAAAACACTCATGCTGACTACAAAAGAATTAAGTGCAATACGTGACTCATTGCCTAAAGATGGCTTAAAGCGAATCGCTGATAAAACTAATTACGATTCCTCAACAGTTGGAAAAGCATTGCGAGAACCTGATCGTTTTAACATAAAAATAATTGAAGCAGCTCTTGAGGTTATCTCTGAATATAAAGAAGAGGTAAAGGCTCTAAAAAATAAAATCAAAAGCACAACCAAATTATGACCCAAAGAATGAAACAACCTGAGGCAGGTAATGTTGTACCGACCTCAAAATTTATTTCTCCGGATGAATTAATTCAAAGACTTTCTTCGCTGTGCGAACAACGTTTGTATGCGCTCCGGGCTTATCCTAACCAAGTCAATGCTATTAAAAAATTTGATTCAATATATACTATTCGCTATTGGCTTAAGCAAGCCAAACCATCCTCAATACGTGAAAAAATTATTATTTGCCTACACCTTGAAAATCATTTTCATACAATCGCACCACACTCTTCCTGGGAAAAATTTAATAAGTGGTGGGGTGAAGTTGACGGGATGATGAATGCTTGCAGGGCTTTTTTAGGAAGGAGAAAACAATCATGACCAGCAATGCAATAGCTTTAATCTCCCTGGAAAAAGAGCGACTAGATTTATTAAGCGTCATCAATTTACGAAAAGCTGACTTAGATGAAAAATTTGAACGGCTAACTAAAATTGATGCCTTGCGTCTCAGCTTTCTTGCCGGCCAGTACTTAGCTATCTCGGATCGTGAATTAAAAGAAAATTTGAAATATATCAATTCTGAAATAAACGAAATACTTGAATTAGTTACAGAAGAAGATCTGGAAAAAATAATGATCAACGGCGATTACGGCCATAACAGTAAATAGTTCTTATTACAACATAACGCGTAAACGGGGGTTTTAACCGGCTCTCGTTTATTTAAACCCTTAAATTTTAGCATATGAACCCTTTATCACAATTAGTATTAGCGGCATTAGCTACCCTGGCATTGATAATTATTTACAGGATGATTGCTGAGTATAAAAAAACACAAAATGCAAAAAGAAAATTCTGAATTACCAATTATTTATATCGCCGGCAAAATTTCAGGTGTGCCAGATCTAAACCGGCCGAAGTTTGAAGCTGCTACAAAGGACCTTCGAAGCCGTGGCCATATTGTACGCAACCCTTTAGAGATATGCGAGGGAATGGATCCTGATCAGTGGGAATTATGTATGCGGAAATGTATATCAGTATTATGCCAGTGTGACCTGTTGGTTTTATTAGATGATTGGGTGCAAAGCAAAGGAGCGCAAATAGAATTCAGGCTGGCAAATGATCTTCTAATACCATTTTGTGACTATAAGGAATTTTTGCACGGATAAAAAATGAGATACTTCAGCTATATCACACATACGTATTCCATTAACAACAACTTGGAAAGGGCTATTCTACAGCTTTTAAAGGGTTACAATAGAAAAATTATTACTTCTGTTGAACTCCCAGAATTTAAGAAGATGATCATTGGATGTATTGATCAATTAAACCAGGCGCATCCAAGGTGTAAGCCATTTAAAGTATCATGGGGAAACTCGGAAAAAGTGGATACGCACCTTAGCGGTATTTATGGGATCTGTCATTTTTATTTATACGAAGAGCAAATTTAACTCCTCATGGCCGAGAGCAATCTTAAAATAAACTATAAAGCGATGATTACCCAGTACTCCTGGTGGAGAACAGATGATGGCCGTGAATTTATTATTGCTGAAAGATGCGGAGTACCAACTGATGAGCCCGGAGTTTGGGAATTTACCCGGGTCGGTTTGCTTGAGAAATATACCACCACTATTATTTACAGACCATGGGAGCAGTTCTGTGGTTTGGTAGAAAAGGGTATAATGAAAGCTATTAAAAACCCGAAAGGGTAAGAATTTTTAAACAAATTAATGTAATGGGAAAACCAAGATTTACAAAATACGAGGATCAGTTTATAGCTGATAATTACTTATTGCTTCCGGTTAATCAGATTGCTATAAAGTTAGACCGTAGTGAAACAGGAATAAATTTCCGATTAAGGGCAATGAAACTTGAAATACCTCAATATATAAAAGATCAACGGAAGTTGATGGGCAGAAGAAAGCCTGGCGATATTCCATTTAATAAAGGGAGGAAGCAAATTGATTATATGACTGCAGATATGATTGATCGAACTAAGGCTACTCGTTTTAAAGCTGGCCAAGTTCCTCATAATTGCTATAAAGAGGTCGGTAAAATAACTACTAGGGGTGATCATCCTGAAAGAAATGGTGGCAATAAATATAAATTCATTTGCATTGCTATTGGTAAATGGAAGTTATTGCATAAACACATTTGGGAAGAATTAAATGGGCCAGTTCCTAAGGGATTTTGCCTCTGGTTTAAAGATGGTGATCCGATGAATTGTGTTATAGAAAATTTAGAAATGATAACCAGGAAAGAAAACAGGATACGAAACCATCCATCAAAGTTCCTTACTGACAGGTTTGTGGCCAATACTTTAGCCTGGCGCAATGAAGATTTAAAACAAGAGATTATTGCTAAACACCCGGAACTAATCAAATTAAAACGTAATCAACTAAAACTTAAACAAGCTATAAAAAATGAGTCCAATGCAGATTGATAGTACCCTACACGGAATGGTAGGCAAACTATACATGTTTAAAAACAACAATAATAGAATATTGAGATATACAGTTAGTGAAGGAG
>JBASZP010000425.1:0-8483 GCA_049660965.1 Daejeonella sp.
GTTTTAAATATTCCCATTGGTTTAAATTTTCAGATTCTATACCGCTATGAAATTTAAACTCATCAGGAATTGGAAAATTAGGGAGCATAATATCCCGCTTTAATTCCAAAAGCTCTACCTTATCGACAATTTCATTCGTATTATCCAGTGATTCGGGCAGGTCATGAAAGAGTTTGCCCATTTCTTCCTGGGTTTTGAAAAAAAACTGGTCATTAGGAAAACCAAAACGATAGCCTTTTCCCCCTTCTTCTTCTGTTGCTTTAGGAGTACTTTGAATATCGCCTGTATTTACACATAATAAAATATCATGGGCATTAGCATCCTGCTGATCTACATAATGTGAATCATTAGAACAAATTACCTTGACATTATATTTTTTAGCAAACTTTAAAAGAATATTATTGACAATATTCTGCTCTGGCAGATCATGACGTTGCAATTCAATATAATAATCCTCCCCGAACAGATCCAGCCACCATTTAAACTCTCTTTCCGCTTTCTCCTCACCATCCTTTAAAATAGTTTGCGGCACAGACGCACCCAAACAACAGGTAGTTGCAATTAAACCTTCGTGATATTGCAGAATTAGTTCCTTATCAATACGGGGCCATTTGCTGTACAAACCCTCCATATATCCCAGGGAACATAGTTTTATCAGGTTTTTATAGCCCTGCGCATTTTTAGCCAGCAAAAGCTGATGGTAACGTTTATCCTTTTTCTCTTTGGTAAACTGCTTAATATGCCGGTCATTAACCACATAAAACTCACAGCCAACAATAGGTTTTATCCCCTGTTTACCTGCTTCGGCTACAAATTTAAAAGCGCCGAACATATTTCCATGATCTGTTATAGCCATCGCTTTCATCCCATCTGCTTTTGCTTTTTTAAACAGGCGTGAAATATCCGCAGCGCCATCAAGAAGCGAAAACTGGGTATGAACATGTAAATGTGAAAAATCGGGCATGGTTATATTTAATACTATTTAACGGCGATGAACTTCAAAAATACTAATCTTTTTAAGCAGGAATTAGAGTGTTGAAAAGTAATTGGCCGGAGTTGAAATTGAGAATAAAAAGAAGAGGAAAGTCTATAGAAAAAATTAATTTCCTCCGTGTTGCATGCATTTTCCGTTCAGGCTTTTCGTCATCCGTTTGCATAACAGGCCAGCTTTAGTTTTCGCAGAACATTGAACTGAAACAGAGGATGTTTTCTTTTTCTGGTTTGATTGAGAGATTTTCCAGCTCCAGGAGGTAATACTTAAATTACTTTCTATCCTATTCTCTTTTTCCTCAGGAAGACGTGGGAAGAAATCTATTCCTGTAAACTTCTCTACACTATCTATACTTACTACAAAATGCTGCAATGGTTCGGTTGAGCGAATATTAGGAATAATAAACCCGATCCCTTCTTGGTGTGGTTCATGATCATTAAGAATTACTTTATAAAAATACCGGGGTACTGCTACTTTATGAGGACCAATAGCTGAGAGATTAGCTTCCAGAACAGGGCCCGTAGCAATGTAAACAGATTTTTTTTCAATCGCCCAGGTTCTTACCAATTCCTCCAGCCGCTTCCAAATCCCTTTATTAAAACTGGGGTTTTGCGGACTCATATTAGTATAATAAAACGATTCGATCATGGTAGCCGCTGACCAGCCCATATCTGCCGCCGGCGCTAAATGTCCCCGATCGTACCCAGATTTGGAATAATCCCTGTCATTTACGGCATTGGTTTTTACCTGTGGATCAGGATAAAATTTACCTGACCGCTTGGCAACTGGCCGGGTTTCTTCGCTTGTCAGTTCATAAGCCACCCAGTTTGCCTGTTTATACTTTTCATTATAAGAAAGTGTATAAGCTTTATGAATAATTATCATCTCCCCTGCCTTAGTTCCTGGAATTTCAAGTTGGGTTAAGTTTGATGATTTGAACGGATCGGAAGGAATACTATCTGTATAAACCGCAGGCGAAACTTTTTTATACTCATTACTCTGTAGATTTTGCCCGGTAAATATTGTTTCTGATATAAAAAAGAAGACAAAAGCTGTGTAAAGTATGTTTTTCATTACTATATTTTGGACTAAAACCGAAGTTGAAATCTGGTAAGAACAAAGCATTATTTTTGAGAGCTTACCAGCGAATGTAATAATAAAAGCAGAAGAGATATCTCTCATCAGATTATCTGAAACTGAGATTATTATCAGATTTTAAATCATTTTCTGGCGTTCCATAACGTCAGCCATAAGGTTTGCGCTTAATTCCTTACTTAATCTTAACTCTTTAATAATGCTTATAAAGTCTTCTTCATTCCTGTTCTGACTTAATTTAAAAGCCGCTTCTGTTTTATCAATACTTATCTCAAAACCCACAATCCCATTCATTTGCCGTTGTACCGACTCCGGCAAGGTATCCAGCGAAACAGGGTTTTCTGACTTCTGCTCATACCGGTTCGTTAACCTTCTTACAGATTCCCAAAGCTTTTCGCCTTCTATAATTTTTAATTTCCCGCTGATATGGACACTTAAATAGTTCCATGTAGGAGAATTTGGATGATTGTACCAGGAAGAGGAAATATAATGATTAACCGGGGACAGAAAAATGACCAACACATTGGATGATCTTTCAAAATCTTTCCATTGCGGATTTGCCTTTGAAATATGGCCCCATAAAACCTTTTCACCTTTGTCGTTAATTTCCAACTCGACCGGCACATGTGTTCCTACAGGGTAATTTGAACCCACAGAAATAAGGGTTGCAAGCCCGTTTTCTTTTATAAACTGTTCAATAATAGTCTGCTCAGTTATTTCAAATGGCTTAGGTACGTGCATGGTTTAGATTCTTTTTGTTTTACAAATAAAGATATGATGGCACAAAAGTACAAATTTCCTGTCTGAATAACACTTGGGATTTGCTCTATATTTATAGGTGTATCTCTTAAAGTGAGAGAGAGTTTAAGTCAAATCCTGCTATTATCTCTGCTAATTGCCTCGGGGTTTTTTGATATTTATTTAAATTATCAAGGCTTGCTCCATGTTTAACATAAAGTTTAACCAGCCTGAAATCATATTTTGAATTAAAAATAGCTGTAAATATTGGTGTGTTGCCATGAATATCCCTTAGTTCAAGATCTGCACCGTACTCAATAAGAATTTTAGCGACTTCTTCGTTTTTGTTTTGACCTGCAAAGTGAAGCGCTGAAAAACCGCTTATGTCCTGGTGATTAGTATTAGCCGAATTAGCAATTAGCCAATTTAACAAGTCAGTATTGTTATAACATGCCGCCCAAATTAATGCAGTCCTCAAATATCTGTCATAAGCGTCAATTCCTGCAATTGCTAAAAGCTGTTTTACTTTCTCATTATCATGTTTTTCAATATCAAATGAAATGTTGTCAACCCTTGGGTCTGATGGGTTATTAGGTCTTCCCGGTCTCGCCATTTTTTATTAGTTTATATCACAAAATTATCATCAACTTTTTATATACCACTATTTTCTTAAATTTTATTTTAGATCTTGCCAGATTGCAGATTAGACGTATTCAATTCACCCTTCCAGGCTGTACAAAATCTGGTACTGGCGTTCAAGTGTTTGGGAAGCGCTGTACAAAATCTAGTAATGCTATTCCAAGGTTTGGGAAGAACTGTGTAAAATTTTACCATGCCATTCTTCAACTGCGGAAGCGCTGTACGAAATCTTACCCTGCCATTCTTCAACTGTGGAAGCGCTATGCAAAATTTTACCATGCCATTCTTCAACTGTGGAAGCACTGTGTAAAATTTTACCCTACCATTCTACAACTGTGGAAGCACTGTGTAAAATTTTACCCTGCCATTCTTCAACTGTGGAAGTGCTGTGCGAAATTTTACCCTGCCATTCTTCAACTGTGGAAGCCCTGTGCAAAATTTTACCCTGCCATTCCTCAACTGTATGAGTGCTATACGAAATCTTGTTTAAATTATAGTAAGAATAGAAACTTTGTGCCTTCGGGTCTTTGTGGCATAAATATATCCTAAAACTAACCATTATTGCTTAACAAAAGTCTTTCTATCCGTACTGTATGCGCTAAATATCCCTAAAGCGCCATTATTGAAATTGGATACGGGATTTGCCGGAGCGGTTGGAGGTCCGCCGTTACCGCTAATTTGACTAAGCGCAAAGAAATACTTAAACACATTCCGGTCTATAGACTGGAATTCAATTTCCATTTCATCCCCGGGTTGCAGATCATCAACTGAATAAAACAGAATATTTTCCACTTTATTACCATCGTTAAAACGGTCTTCATCCGCCGAATTAAATTCTAGTTCTTTGTTTACACTTAATAACGTACGATACTGGTTTTGGATGCCTGAAGGATCCTGGTAATTAATAACAGGAAAGGTTTCCTCTCCGCCAAAAAAGCTTAGCTTTTTATAAGTAAGCATATCAATAGGAACTTTTTGCGGCATAACCGAACTTGCTGTATAGGTTTTACCTTCAATAATTACTTCAAGTGTATATTTTTCGCCCGGCGTGCCGGCAAATTTTACACTTTCGTAAATCCCGGGCATACCTTCAGAAAATGTGACAGAGGTACTCCCGCTCATTAAAACTACCTGGGCGCCGGATACCGCGTTAAATTTATTGGGTTCTGTAAAAGAATAGGTCTTAGATATTTTAACGGTTTGAATTTCATCCTGATCGCTCACGTATCCTTCAATAACCACTAGCGGTTCGGCAGTTTTCAGATCAAGCGTAATTACTTTTTCGCATGATGCGAACAGCATCACAAGTGCAAAAGCAAGCCAATAATTGATAGTAAATGGTTTCATATTAAAATTTAAAATTCCAGGTTACTGAAGGTACAATACCAAACAAAGTAGTTCTTACTATTTGTGTTTTTGAGGGATCATCCGGGTCATCCCGGAAGTCTATGGAGAATGCATTTTGGCGGTTATATAAATTATACACGCTAAAGGACCAGCTCGACTGGAATTTCTTACCGGGTTTTCCCTCCAGTGTAGCGCCAAAATCCATACGGTGATAAGCCGGGGTGCGATACCCGTTCTTGGCGCCATAATAAAAAACAGACTGATTATTGATCTGATATTTTCCGCTTGGAAAAGTAACGGCGCTACCGGTATTATATACAAAAGTTGAAGAAAGCGTCCAGCGTGTGCCAACTTTATAAATTCCAACCAGCGAAAGATCATGGGTACGGTCCTGTTTGGCAAAAAACCATTTACCTTCATTTATGCCATCAAACTGCCGTTCGGTTTTTGATAAGGTATAACCAAGCCAGCCGTTAAATTTGCCAAAACGTTTCTTCAAAAAGAGTTCAATACCATAGGCTCTTCCATCACCAAAAAGCAGGTCTGCTTCTACATTCTGATTACCACGTAAATCGGTTCCGCTCCGGTATTCGATCTGGTTTTGCATCCATTTATAATAAACCTCTCCGGAAAATTCATATTGATCATTACTAAAATTTCTGAAATATCCCGCGGCCAACTGGTCGGCAATTTCCGGTTTGACGTTATTACTGTTCATAATGTACAGATCGGTAGGGGAAGTGGAAGTAGAGTTAGACATCAAATGTATGTTCTGCGAATTCCTGGTGTAAGATCCTTTTACCGAAGCTGAGCCATCCACCTGGTAACTGGCGGAAATACGGGGTTCGGGAATAAAATAACTTTTAACAATTTCATTGGATTTAAACTCTTTAGATGATAGCGTATTCCCATCTGTGTCCAGCGTTTTAAACTCTCCCGGGCCTAATAGAGAAAAACTATTCAGCCGTAAACCATAGATCAGGTTAAGACGGTCATTTACCGTCCATTCATCAGAAATATAAGCGGCAAGTTCCAGCCCTTTCCGGTTTTGAATAGTAGTTTGATTTACACTGGATGTACTGCCCGCGGTTATTTTACCCGGACTAATGGTATGGTGTATGGCATTTATACCAAACTTTAAGGCGTGGTCACTTGCCGAATACTGAAAATCCTGTTTGAAGTTAGCATCTTTTATGGCCGAATTTACTTTAAAATCATTATTCTCAAAAAAGCTCTCGATCACATAATTATAATTGCTGTAAATAAGCGAGGTATTAGAAAATAAGCGGTTGTTAAATAAATGATTCCAGCGAAGCGTGGCTGTGGCATTACCCCAGTTAAATCCAAAGACATCATCCAGAAGCAATTTATCACGGCCAAAATATCCTGAAAGGAAAAGCGTGTTTTTATCATCCAGCTGATAATTGGTCTTAGCGTTCAGATCATAAAAATAAAGTGTGTTATTATTCAGATTACTGTCCGGCGAAAAAGCCAGAAAAGAATCCGCGTACGTTCTCCGGCCGCTGACCATAAATGAACTTTTATCTTTCACTATAGGTCCCTCCACCTTAAGCCGCGAAGATATTAAGCCAATACCACCTTCTGCCGTATATTTTTTGCGGTTGCCTTCATTCATTTTAATATCCAGAACAGAAGCCAGTCTGCCGCCATATTGCGAGGGCATGCCCCCTTTATAAACTGTTACATCTTTTATGGCATCCGAATTAAATGTGGAGAAAAAACCAAACAGATGCGAGGCATTATACACAGGCGCTTCATCCAATAAAATTAAATTCTGATCTGTTGATCCGCCACGAACATAAAAGCCGCTGTTACCTTCTCCTGCAGATTTTATACCCGGGAGTAACTGGAGTGTTTTTAAAATATCACGTTCACCAAACAGCACGGGAACATTGCTGATCTCTTTCACATTTACTTTCTCTACACCCATCTGGGCGCTTACCACGTTCTCGTTTTTCTTTACGGAACTGATCACCACCTCTTCCAGGTTATTGTCCGCATATAAAACCAGGTCCAGGCGGGTATCATTAATCATACTAACAGGCTGACGGATGGTTTTATAACCTACATACGAAACGATCAATTCATAATCTCCGGCTTCAGCGTTTAAGGAATAAAAGCCATACGCGTTTGAACTGGTGCTGCTTTGTGTTTTACCTGTTAGTTTTACAGTAGCCCCAATTAAGGTTTCGCCGCTTTGAGAGTCTTTAATACTGCCATTTAAGCTGAGCCTGGTTTGTGCCAGCCCGGTTTGAAAGTAAATGAACAGAAATAAGAGCAGGGTAAAAGATTTTTGCATACAGCTTATTTAAATGGCGAAGATAAATCAAGTTTTAGAAGTTTTATGTTCAAATAGTCTATTTATTGTAATATGTACTCGTTCATGCATACTGATATATCTTAATTTTTATTTGGCTTATTTACTGTAAGTCTACCCTATTCAAATTTGTTTTTATAAAAATTTAATTAAGTACCTTAGAGCTCTTATTTAATAAATCAGTATGGATGCTACTCATATTTTATCGGAATTTAGGTCTAACAATTATAATCTTGACACTTCCTTAAAAGAGCTTATTCGTTCTGACATTAATATTAAGTTTGATTTAGCTCTCAAGTTATATCCGGATTTTACAGTTAATGACCGGAACTTAATTCTTTACCTATTGAGTTTGGAGATTGAGCTTTACGAGGCTTGGGGAGTGCCTCTTTCTTTAAAAGTATGTATTATTATGCTTTATAAGCTTGGCAATGTTGAAGACTGCAAGATTATTTGGCAGGCTAAAACAATAAATTTTGATACCATGTCTTCCATAGATATAGAATTTCTGCTGGGAGGAGGTCTTAGCCAAACTATTTCTTTTTTAGAAAATGATCCTGAACTTAATCAATTGACTAAAGTAGCTTCCAATAAAGATCCTGAAGTTTATTTAAACATTCTTGATTATATTAATTCCTGCAATTTAAATGGTGAATTTGAATTCCTGGAAGATAATGTACAAAGCTCTATTTATAATTTTGAAGACGCTTTGGATGATTTTTATAAAGAGCGTGAGAAATAAAACCCTTAATATATAACTATTTACCATTTGATATAATATACCTTACAACCTGTTATTTTTACTACTTTTAATCCATAAAATTCTATAATATGAAACCATACTTTATACTGCTTACCATCTTATTTCCATTAGTATTAAACGCACAGGATATACACCCTGATAGTTTTAAAAAGTTTTATGAAACAGACCTGATTGCGCAAAGTAAATACGAATTTAATCCTCAGGGTTATTGTGGTACAAAGGCAGAAATTTACTTATGGAAAAAGTCACAAGGCCCTATAGCTGATTTTGTGGCTAAACTGATCGTCACTCGTATGAAAGATGAGGTTTCCTCTCCATTTATTGTTTTACTTGCAAATACCAATGAAAAAGGGATTTATGCTGTAGAAGGTTCCGGAAATGATATTGGAGCACCCCCAACTGTTAACCTGGTTTTTATTCCGTATAAAGGTAAGCCTATTAATTCAACCATGCCCCAGAGCTTTTTTTCTTCTAATCACACAAATAATAAATTGCAGGAGCTGATAACAGAAGTAGTCGTTGCACAACCTCTTTCGATTTCTGCTTCTTGAGGATTTTCAAGGAAAAGCGAC
>JBASZP010000426.1:0-9416 GCA_049660965.1 Daejeonella sp.
ATGACCTTATTTATGCCGGGGCGCAAAAGAATATGGGCCCGGCAGGAGTGACGCTGGTGATCGTTAAAGATGAACTACTTGGAAAGTTAGACCGCAAGATACCTTCTATGCTTGATTATAAAGTCCATATTGAAGGAGGGTCCATGTATAATACGCCCCCGGTATTCGCTATTTATGTTTCCATGCTGAATCTTCGCTGGTTAAGCTCAAAAGGCGGTGTGGAGGCCATTGAAAAAGAAAACATCAGCAAAGCCGAAACCTTATACCGCGAAATAGACCGTAATCCCTTGTTTAAAGGAACCTGTGCTGTAGAAGACCGCTCACGCATGAATGTGTGTTTTGTTATGGAAGATACTGAACTGGAAAAACCATTCCTAAAATTCGCGGAAGACCAGGGAATCATTGGCATTAAAGGCCACAGAAGTGTAGGCGGTTTCCGTGCATCCCTGTATAATGCTTTGCCCATAACCAGTGTTCACGTTTTAGTAGACGCTATGCAGGATTTTGCAGAAAAACATAAAGCGTAATTAAGCATAAAGATTAAGAGTAAAAGTTAGGGAGTAAAGACTAAAGAACAAAGATTAAAGAATGAAATAATTTACTCCTTTTATAACATTGAATACCCTTCATTCATAACAACCATACAATATGATCCGCATTTTAGCCAACGATGGCATTGACCCGATAGGCAAAGCCTTACTCGAAAAAGCCGGTTTTCAGGTTGATACCACCCATATTCCCCAGATCGGATTAGCGGAGGGTTTAAAAAATTACGACGCCATTACCGTCCGCAGCGCCACTAAAGTAACTAAAGAACTTATTGATGCCTGCCCCGATCTTAAACTCATTGGCAGGGGCGGGGTTGGAATGGATAATATTGAGGTAGCTTACGCGAAAAGCAAAGGTATAGCCGTTTTTAATACCCCCGCGGCCTCATCCATATCGGTTGCCGAACTCGTTTTCTCCCATCTGTTCACAGGCGTTCGCTTTTTGTATGATGCAAACCGGAAAATGCCTTTAGAAGGTTCAGCAAAGTTTAACGAGCTGAAGAAAAGTTACTCAAAAGGAGTGGAGTTGAAAGGGAAAAAGATTGGTATTATTGGTTTCGGACGTATTGGCCGTGAAACCGCGAAGATGGCTTTGGGTTTGGGCATGGAAGTTTTAGCCTATGATATTTCCCATCCCCCCGCAGAAATTGAACTGGAATTAGCCGGAAACATTAAAGTGAAATGCCCGGTACATGCTGTAAGTTTAGATTACCTTTTCAGAAATTCAGATTTTATTAGTTTACACGTTCCATTTGCCGAAAAACCTGTGATAGGAAAAGAAGAATTTGACCTGATGAAAACCGGGGTGGGGATTATTAACTGCTCCCGCGGCGGTACACTGGATGAAAAAGCATTAATACAAGCCTTAAATTCAGGCAAAGTAGCTTTTGCCGGTCTGGATGTGTTCGATAGCGAACCAACACCCGATACAGATCTGTTAACTCACCCCAAAATATCATTAAGCCCACATATCGGCGCTTCAACCAACGAAGCCCAGGAACGTATTGGTACCGAACTGGCCAATCTGATCATTGATTTTTTTAGCAAAGCGTAGTTTACATAGCAGGAGATACGCTTTACCACATCCGCCAGCGGAGGACAAAGGCAATGTCCCTGGTGGGGGCAGCGGGTGGTTAAGTATTAAGTTGTTCGTAAATGTTCCGGCAGGGCATCACAAAACAACTTTTTTATCTGTCAGATTAGTTTTACCCTATTGCAATCGGATGCAATGCCATGCTAACAAAGTTTTGCCCTGTTACAATCGTATGCAATGCCATGCGTACAAGTATTTGCCCTATTACAATCGGATGTAATGCCATTCGGACAAGTATTTGCCCTATTGCAATCGAATGCAATGCCATGCGTACAAGTATTTGCCCTATTGCAATCGAATGCAATGCCATGCGGACAAAGTTTTGCCCTGTTACAATCGTCGGCAATGCCATGCTAACAAGATTTTGCTTCACTTCCATTGTCGTCAATGCCATTCGGACAAGTATTTGTCGCACTTCCATCGTCGGCAATGCTATACGGATAAGTATTTGCTACACTTCCATCGTCGGTAATGCTAACAGATATTTGCCCTATTTTTTGTGCACCACCGTATAGACTTATTCTAATCCTTGGTCATAACATTCCGCTACCACCTCTGTCACTTACGTATAAAATAAAGCAAATATATATTAACTTAGCCCTTTCTGCTAAGTTAATATATGCCCCAGATCAAACCCTTTAAAGGTATTCGCCCAAATACAGCCTTAGTGAAACAGGTGGTTTTAGACCTGGAAAATCTCAGTTTGGATGATGCCCGGCAGATCCGGAAGGAAAACCCTTATTCTTATGTGAATATGCTGGTTCCAAAGGTAGAAAATCATTTTTTAAGAGGCTCCAGGCAGGAACTCGCTTATAAAAAGATCAATGAGAATTTTGAAGAATTCCTGGACAAAGGCGTTCTCATCCGGGATGAAAAACCTGCTCTGTACATTTACCGGATCACACACCGGGGTATTACCCAAACAGGTATATGGACCATTACCGCTATTGACGATTACCTGAATAATACCATTAAGAAACATGAATTAACCCGTGCCGACCGGGAAAAAGCCCTGATAGATTACCTGCAGCAAACCGGTATAGATGCCAACCCTGTATTGATCACCTACTCCCGGGTAAATGAAATTGAACAGATCATTGCTAAAAACAGTATTAAAACCCCCGACTTAAATTTTAATACAGAAAACGCAGAACACCAGCTATGGAAAATTGACAGGGAAGAAGATGTCAATAAATTGATTAGCTGCTTTGCTGATCTCCCGGGTTCTTATATTGCTGATGGTCATCATCGTGCAGCAGCAGCGTCTTTATTAGGCATAGAACGCCGTAAATTAAACCTGAAACATACAGGCGATGAAGAATACAATTTCTTCACCTCTGTTTATATGGCCACAGACCAATTGCATATCTTTGAGTTTAACCGTTTACTAAAAGACCTCAATGGGCATTCCGCCCAACAATTTCTTGAAAAGATAGGACAGAACTTCGGCATAAGTATAATTGAAGGGAATACACCCATTAAGCCCGAAAAACTGCATGAATTTGCACTCTATCTGAACAAAACCTGGTATAAGTTAACCGCAAAGCCACAAACCTACCGGCAAGATAACCCCGTTTCCCATCTGGATGTAACTATTCTTCAGGAATATATTTTCTCGCCCATCATTAATATAACCGATCCACGCACAGATGTACGTTTAAGTTTTGTCGGTGGAATTACGGCTCTGGAAGAACTGGTTAAACAAGTGGATGAAGGATTTTTTGTTGCCGCGTTTATTCTTTATCCTACCTCTATTGAACAGTTAATAGCTGTGGCCGATGCCGGGGAAGTGATGCCACCTAAATCAACCTGGTTCGAACCAAAGTTTCAGGCTGGCCTGGTTATCCATCAAATTGATTAAATTTTCTGCCTGATAGCATCACTCTCTTATGACTTATCCCTTACTTATCTATAACTTCTAATATTAATTCCCTTTCCTGCACTTCATTTGCTTTCTTTGTAAAAGAATAATAGGATATTAATACTATTGAATAGCTATCACAAAAGAAATAACACTATAATTTATTATCATTTAGAGAATACATCATATGGAAAACAATCAGGTAAAAATCCTTAAGACAGAGATTTTGTCCGACAACTGGTACACACTTAAAAAAATTACTTATCAGTATTTAAAAAAGAACGTAACATGGCAGGAACAAAACCGTGAAGTTTATGACAGGGGTAACGGCGCCACAATTCTGCTTTACAACAAAGATTTAAAAACCGTCATTTTAACCAGGCAATTCAGGCTGCCTACGTTTATAAATGGCAATGAAACAGGTATGCTCATTGAAACCTGTGCGGGACTTTTAGATAAAGATAACCCGGAAGATTGTATTAAACGCGAAACCGAAGAAGAAACCGGGTATAAAATATCAGATGTTAAGAAAGTATTTGAAGCTTATATGTCGCCCGGGTCTGTAACCGAAATACTTTATTTTTTTATCGCTGAATATTCAAGTTCCATGAAAATGAATGAGGGTGGCGGTATTGAGGACGAGCAGGAAGATATACAAGTTTTAGAATTTAATATTGACCAGGCTATTCAAATGATTGACACAGGGGAAATAAAAGACGGCAAGACAATTATGTTACTTCAGTATATCAGGCTTCACAATATTTTATAGGCTTTATTAGTAGGTTATTTTGTTATTAATAAAGAAAAATATATAGGAAATAAAAATGTAAATATAGGTCACTCTAAAATAGTAGAAAAGTGACCTATATATTATTACTTTTGGTTATAATCGTAATTTACCATCCAGTGAATCCCGAATTTGTCGGTAAACATTCCGAATAATGCATCCCAAAAGGTTTTTTCCAACGCCATAGTTATTTTTCCATCTGCTGAAAGCCCTGTGAAAAGTTTCCTGGCTTCATTTTCACTATCTGCATTAATAGAAATAGAGAAGTTACTTCCTGTCTGTGTTGCATGGCCAAAAGTATCAGATGAATCACATCCCATTAAAATGGTTTCTTTACTGATTGGTAGAGAAATATGCATGATCTTTTCCTGGTTTGCTGCAGAAATTGGCTTTTCTGATGGCATATCTTTATATTTTCCTGTATAAGCGAATTCGCCGCCAAATACTGATTTATAAAAATTAAAGGCTTCTTCGCAAGTGCCATTAAAAGTTAAATAGGGATTTACTGCTGCCATTTTGTGTTTTACTATGGTTTATATTACGAATATTTTTTTTATTTCTCCAGTACAGTTTTCAGTTTGGAGAGTCCGTTGTCTAAATCTTTACCAATCATTTCATCCATATCCATACAAAGCAGCATTAAGTTCATTGGGTAATTCATTTTGCCTTTAAAACCCCATTTTACTTTGGTCTGGTTTGTTCCGTTATCTTCTGTAATCATATACGCATCATCTTCCGCTTCAAAAGGAACTTTAAACCTTAATTTACTATCTATTCGTTCTCCATCTGCAATTTTTAAAATTTCCTGTTCACCTTTGCCCACTTCTTTATTATTACTGTCCCATGCAGATATAAAACCAACAGTTCCGTCTGTTCCTTTATATTCTTTTTTCATAGCCGGGTCTTTTGTTGCCCAAACACTATACTCATTTTGGTTTTTGAGGAATTTAATGTAGTCAAAAACGTCCTGTCTGGGTTTATTTATTGTTATTTGACGTTCAACCGCATAATCTTTCTTTACGAATAATGCGACAATTAATGCAAGGGCTACCAGGCCCAAAATTGCAAATAGGATTTTTTTTAAGATTTTCATTGTTGTTTAATTTGGGTTAAAGAATTAATATTTAGTTTGTTTTGGATGTTTGCATGTGTTATTTGAAATGCCTGAAGTTTGCAGTAATAGGGTATTAATAAGGATGTTTTTTACGTAGTCCATTCAGCATGAATTATTCCAACTAAATAAAACTTCCCTTCGTGTTTTTTATATACTAATCTTAAAGAACACCAATTAAACCATTCTTCACCAGAACCACCATGACAGATAGGGCAGTAACTCTCTGTAAAATTACAACCTTTATAAACCTCCGTCAGATTATTTGCATCATTTCCTCTCCCAATTGCTTTATTTACACTTGTTTTTTCAGCATTTAGGAAGTCAGAATTATAAACAAATCGTTCAAAATACTTGTCAATATTTAAACGCATAAGTTCTCCGCTTCCGTCATAATATCCCCAATCAATCTTATTTTTGCGTTTGTTTTTAAACTGGTTAATAAATTGTTCTTTTGAAAATCTTACATCCGGTTTTCTTCCTGTATCTGCATTACCTATGGTATCTACATAAGCATAAGGAGAAAACCTGACACCGGAAGATGGGTGGATAAAATCTGCCAGTATACTGTAATTTTTGTTTTTCAGTAAAATAAGAATCTGTTTTGTTGTATTAAGAAGAAGTACCGAATCCTTTTTTGTTATACTAAGTATTACTGAATCCTTATTTGTTGTTTGCTTAATTACTTTCAGGGTATCCTCTTTAATGACTTGTATAGTATCTGTAGTTTGCTTTGATTTCGCTTTCTTGTCTTTACATGCGGCGAGGACAAAAAATAATGGAATAATAATTAATAAGGCCTTTTTCATATAATAAATTAGTATTCTAAGACTTTTTGTTGAATGTAATTAATAAAAAAAGTTAATTAAAACATCAGTAATCAAATTTAAAACAAATTGTTAAATAAAAAATAAGCTACCATTTAGTATAGTTATACTATTCTGGTATTTTTCACTTTTCATCAGCAAATGTCATCATCTTTGTTTTAAAGTCAACAGAAAAGGGGCGTTTTATACTGGGGCAACAATGTCCGTCAGTATCTTTATATTCATAATAAGCGCCATAAAAAGCACCTTCAGCCGCACCTTCAATAATTAACCAGCTGCCTGCCTTAAAAACGTCCTCTATATTATCAATAGAAGTGTCATCAATAACATAATCTTCTCCTTTTGATAAAATTAAAACCCTTGACTGTGTATTCATCAAAGCGTTTCCCCCGTCGCACTGTTCAGGCCGAAAAGTAATTAGAGCATCTACCTTTTTATCACTGTTAATATCTGTAAAGAAAACTTCCAAATTTTTTGGGATTCCTCTAATTGTTCCATCATACCCTTTTTTAACAGCAATGGCAGGATTACAATCCTGGCCAGGGATATAAGTTCTTTTGTTAAATTGAATGATTTTCCATTGTTCAAACTTCTCAATTATTTGAACATGCTCACTTTTTGTTTGAGCATTCAATTGATTATAGAATAAACCAAATGTAAAAACAATTGAAATGGATATTTGTAAGGTAATTTTAAGCACAGGATTTAAACATATTATCGTTAAGTATGTAAATATATAGAAAACGGCTTATCAAACTCTTTTGAATTAAAATTTTTCCAAGTTATTTTTTCAAAAAGCTGACCTTAACCCGTCGAATATGGTTGAAAATAGTGTTTCCATATTAAGCCCTTTACCAGAATTATAGTAAAAAAGTGCAATAATGACGATAATAGCTATAATAATAAACTTTTTGTTAATCATACTTGCCAAAATAATTATTACAACAGGAATAAGTACTAACAGGAGCCAGTTAATTTTTATAGGATTTAGATCGTCATCTTTTTTAAGAACATAGTATAATTTGCCATGTGTACCTGTTTCATTTTCATGGCGCAAATATATAAAGGTAGATTTATCTATTGCTTGTGGCGCAATGGCTATACCATCATTAAATTTCAGTTCCTGTTTAAATCCATTAATGCCAAATTGAAAAGTTCCGTTTATATTTTCTAAAGGTTTTTCTTTTTCAGTACAGGCTATTATGGCTATTTTACCATTTTTCAGCAGATTTTCTTTAATAATAAAATTATTGATGACTATTTGCTTTGCAAAAAGAGTATCTGATTGAGCATGTAAATTTTCGGGTATAAAAAAAGCTAAAAAATATAATAAAGTAAAGAAGTATATTTTCATTCAAATGATCTTTTATTATAAATTAAAAAACCAACATGAAACAAAACACCAAACTGGTGCTTTTTATCATCATAATGGTTAAAACTTAAACTAACAGGCCCCGCAATGCTATTATATACCAAACCTGCAGTTGCTGCATAATGCCGTTTTGTAAAAACCTGCTCAAAAGAAGTGGACTGCCAATTTTCTAATTTAAATTCTTCTAAAGGCTGAAAAACATAACCTTCTAATCTCAAATCTATATTTCTATATAATTTAAAAATATTTTTTACTCCAAAAGCTCCGTAGGTATTTGCTCTCATTTTTTCTAAGAATATAGATCTCGAATCCTGCAAAGGGTAAAAAGCAGGAACACTTAAAAGAGTTGCCTTATAAGTACTGAAAACAGGTTGATTGCTGATTGCACTTTCAAATAAATATCCAAAAGAATATGATCTTTTATTAATGAGATACTGCTCATTACTAACTTTAATTTTATACCAGCTTCTGGTATCCCGTGTTTCTTTTATCTGGTCATAAAATGGTTCATTTCTAAAGATATTACCAGGTGTATAATGTTCTACGCCATCGTACATATTTAAGCCAAGTTGAAAACTTCGTCCCCGGGTAGCATATTGTCGCCTGTTTAAGGTGTTTCTTTCTAAATTTATAGATGCGAATACACCATTATAACTGTTTTCATCAAGCATGTCGTTAAGCTGATAACTATTTTTGGGGCTGTATTCATGGTTGAAATACATATAACCAGTTTGCACTTCAAGTTTGCCATTTTTTGCAACTGGTATTCCCATTTTAAGAGCAATCTTGCGGTCAGACTGATCAATATAAGTAGGGTTTGCATTTTCTATAAATATTTGGGTGTTGCTAAAATAATTCCAATGGTTATAAGTAAATTCGGTTTCCAGGTAAAAGGGTAAATTGGTAGGCACATCCATTCTAATTGCACCTTGAGCGGACTCATAAAAACCTCCTGAATAAAAATTCGCGGAAAATGTATAAGAATTTCTATGAAGATAGTTATACTGTAGCCCTAAATAGGCATTACTAATAGGTCTTGATGAAATTACCCCGCCCAGTTCCGCCTTAAAATTCTTTTGAGGCTGAACACGCAGCTCAAAATTATATCCGTCTTTTTTAGGATCATAGCTTGTACGCGGATATACTGTTTCAAAATTATCATCAGCTACCAATTTATAATAACCATTCTTAATATCTTCTAAAGTGATACTTTTATTTTTATTATTAAAAACGCTCTCTATATATTTTTTTTGTTTCGGCTTTATTCCGGTAATTACCATATTATTAAAGGTTAAATCAGGATTCCGTTTATTAAATTTTTCACGCTTTTTTTTCACTTCTTCCCTGCTTATTCTCCGCTGTACGGCAAGTTTAATAGCGGGCATATCAGCAATAGTAGCATCATAACCTCTTTTTATAAGCGCTTCTACAGGTGTAAAATTAGTAGCAGAAAAACCAGCAATATCAGGGTGTATATAAATTCCGTTTTCTCCAATGGAAGTACTGTCAGCTTTTGATAATAGCATGTAAAGTAAAAACCTGTTTATAAGTTTCTCATCATTATCTTTTGGATATTCATTAAAAACCTTTTCTGATACATTAGTGCCAATAATATAATCCGGATTAAATTCTTTCTGCATTACATCAACAGGGAAATTATTATATATCCCCCCGTCAAAAACATATTTTCCATCTATTTTTATAGGCCGGTAAATCAATGGAACGGTAAGGGTACCGCGTACTGCTTCTGCCAAACTACCATGACTAAGGGGTATCATCTTCTGAGAAAAAATATCGGCAACAATGCACCGGTAAGG
>JBASZP010000427.1:0-1595 GCA_049660965.1 Daejeonella sp.
ATGCGTATGTGTGCTGTCCCTTTCTCCAGGCCTGAGAGAATATTCGATTACTCTTACGTATTCATTTTCCAAAAGTATTTTGGTTTTGCCAGGCGTGGATTTTACAAAGTCTATTTCTGTGGCATCAATCTCAGTAAGCATTTTTTGATTTAAGGAATCAGTCGATTTTGTTAACTGGTTGCTTTCTTCTCGTTTTGAATTTTGGTTACACGAAATTATCAGTAGACTTATTGCGATAATAATGATGAGCCTATTCATACTTAGTCATACATTTTTTGGTTGCCATTGAACAAATATCTGCCGAGTTGTTTCTTAGCGGAGTCTTCGCAACTCAATTTACAAAAGGAACCAGATATTCATTTAGCAACCGTTAATTGCAGAGTCCGAGGCGAGACTCCGCTGGGAACTAAAAGGCACCAATTTATCAAGCCCATCATGCTGTCATTCTTTTAATTTATATTCAAACTCTAACTCAGTCTTCTTTAGTTCTATATGCTTTTGAATTGACGCAACAAATATCAAGATTGCAAATAGAGTATTGTCATATAGAGGCACCATATGTTTACTGTAAATCTGGTCGTCTGATCCATTAAGAAAGAAACGATTTACAATATCAAGTTGTCCATGAATATATCTTGAACGAAAATCATATAGCTGACTAAATCGTTTCTTAAAATTTTTTCTCTCACCAAAAAGAAGTTGAGTCTTTTTGTCTACTTGTTTCTGAATATTGTCATGTCCAGAAACAAACAGAGCTTCAATTCCTAACACTGAATAAAATAGGTCACTAGCGCTATTATCTAATGAATTATCATGAAATATATACGAGAATGTGTTTATTGCTCTTTCAACTCTATTGTTTGGAATATTTTGAATCCCTGCCCAATGATTTTGAATAAAATCAAAAACTACTTTAAAAGGTAGTTCGCTTATTGGTGGCCACATTAATTCCTCTCTTAATTCCAAGGACTCACCGATCAAACTAAAGATCGGTCTAAACTTTTCCGTTCTCTTCTCTATTCTATCAGTCTTTTCCTTTATAATAACTTTCCCATCACCTGTCTTAAATATGCCTGGTTTAGCAAGGTTCATATAGATGATTAAAACCCTTACAAACGAGGCAACTTCATATTCAAAATCGATATAGAAATCTTGTTTCTTCTCGAAATCTTCAAGGTTGCTAATTGTAAGTCTTGATTTGAAGCGAATAAAATGCTTATTGAATATCTTTCTCTTTGGAAAGAATTTATAAGCCTTAGGGGGAAATAACTTTTTAATCGTCAAATCTCTATGAAATAAATACTTTATCTCAATAGATGAAATCTCCTGATCTCCCACTTTTACTTTTGCATATCCCGAGAGTTTCTCTAACTCCTTAATTGAGCGACTAATTTTACCGAAGTACGCTGATGAAGTGTTGGAAATTGGCGTATAGATGGTTACATCTTTATACATCATAAGCTTTTTGATAGAAGTCTTACTCTCATTAAATTAGACCTACTTCAAATAAAATATTAAATTATCGCTAGAATGTCACTCCTCCCCACCACCAAATCCACCACTTGTAATCAACCCGCCAAAGAAAACTGCATTAA
>JBASZP010000428.1:0-8878 GCA_049660965.1 Daejeonella sp.
AATCGGCGGCGATAGCTTTACAGGTTCTTTAAGTCGTACAGCCGGTGAAAGTGTAGCGGGAAGCCCTTATGCCATTAACCAGGGAACAGTAACCGCGGGCGGCAATTATAATCTTAGTTTTATTGCAAATAACTTCAGCATCAGCCAAAAACCAATTACCATTACTGCTGATGCAGGGCAAATTAAAGCTTATGGTTTAGCTGATCCAACTTTAACTTATAACTTGACCTCAGGTTCTTTGGAATCAAATGATAGCCTAACCGGTTCCTTAAGCCGTACGGCCGGTGAAACAGTAGCAGGTAGTCCTTATGCTATCAGCCAGGGTACTGTTACTGCGGGTAGCAATTATAATCTTAGTTTTATTGGTGCTGATTTTAATATCATTACCAGATTAATCACCATTACTGCTGATAATAAATCCAAAATTTATGGTTCAGCTGACCCTGCTTTAACCTATACCTTAACTTCGGGTTCTTTGGAAACAAATGATAGTTTTACAGGTTCATTAAGTCGTACTTCTGGTGAAAGTGTAGTGGGTAGCCCTTATGCCATCAGCCAAGGCTCTCTTACCGCGGGCAGCAATTATTCGCTTAATTTTATCGGAGCCGATTTGACTATCATTACCAAACCGATCATTATTACCGCTGACGCTAAATCTAAAGTATATGGTTCAGCCGACCCTGCTTTAACCTATACCTTAACTTCGGGTTCTTTGGAAACAAATGATAGTTTTACGGGTTCCCTAAGCCGTGCAACTGGCGAAAGTGTAGTGGGTAGCCCTTATGCCATCAGCCAGGGCTCTCTTACCGCGGGCAGCAATTATTCCATTAATTTTATAGGAGCTGATTTTGACATTAACAAAGCAACTCTGACTATAACTGCCGATAATAAAAGCAAGGTACAAGGCACAGTTAATCCGGCATTTACAGCAAGTTATTCAGGCTTTATAAATCAGGAAGACAGTAATATACTCACTCAAGAGGTTGTTTTTGTTACAGATGCTGAAACAGCTTCCGTTCCCGGTGATTATGTCATTATTCCAAGCGGAGCAGCAGCAGATAACTATACCATTACGTATGTTAACGGAACTTTAACAATTGTGCCTGCCGCATTATCCAATAATGCCAATTTATCTGCTTTAGCAATAACTGATGGAGAATTAAATGAAACTTTTGACCCTAACACATTAATTTATACAGCTTCTGTAGCTAATACAACTGCTACTATTCAAGTAAGTCCAACTGTAGCAGATCAGACCGCTTTAGTAACTGTGAACGGCAATGCTCCTTCAACACCTATTTCCTTAACAGAAGCTGGGACTACTGATATAAGTATAGTAGTAACCGCACAGGATAATACCACAAAAACCTATACCTTACAGGTAACCCGTCCGGCAGCAAACGCTGTGGATCAAACCATCACATTTGATCCAATTCAGCCAAAAACTTACGGGGACGCTGCATTTAACTTAGGTACGGTAAATTCAAGTGCAGGTTTAGCGGTAACTTATATCGCAACTGATCCAACAATAGTTAATATTGCAGGTAATGTAGCAACTATATTAAAAGCCGGAACTACCAGCATTAGAGCTAACCAGGCGGGCAATATCAACACTAACCCGGCACCTGAAGTTATACAAACTTTAGTAGTTGGCAAAGCAGCTCTGACTATAAATGCTGATAATAAAAACAAAACACAGGGTACCGCCAATCCGGTATTTACCGTAAGTTATTCGAGTTTTGTAAATGATGATGACAGTAATGTACTCACCCAGCAGCCAGTATTTGCTACAACAGCTACTACTGCTTCTGTCGCCGGTACTTATGATATTACTGTAAGCGGGGCAGTGGCGGATAACTATGATATTACTTATGTAAACGGAACTTTAACCGTAATACCGGGGGCATTATCTGCTAACGCTGACTTGTCTGCTTTAAGCATGACTGGGGGAGAATTAAATGAAGCATTTAATCCTAATACTTTAGCCTATACAGCTTCTGTAGCAAATACAACTGCCAGTATTCAAGTCACGCCAACTGTAGCAGATCAAACCGCTTCGGTAACAGTGAACGGAAATGATCCATCTGATGACGTTAACTTAACAGAAGGAGGTATAACTGATATAAGTATAGTAGTAACCGCACAGGATAATATCACAAAAACCTATACCTTACAGGTCACCCGTCCCGCAGCAAACGCAGGAGATCAGACCATCTCCTTTGCTTCAATTTTGCCAAAAGCCTACGGGGACGCTGCGTTTAACTTAGGCCCGGTTAACTCAAGTGCAGGCTTAGCGGTAACTTATACCGCTGCGGATCCGGCAGTAGTAAACATTGCAGGTAATGTAGCTACTATATTAAAAGCCGGAACTACTGTGATTACAGCCAGCCAGGCAGGAAATGCTAATTTCAATCCTGCACCTGATGTAGAACAAACGTTAACCGTTTCTCCTAAGGCGATAACAGTTACTGCAAATGCAAACCAGAGTAAAATTTATAGTTCTGCAGATCCTGTATTAGCATATAATATTACTTCAGGAGCTTTAGTAAATGGAGATACCTTTACCGGTTACTTATCCCGTTCAGCCGGGGAAACCGTAGCAGGCGGGCCTTATGACATTAACCAGGGGACACTAACAGCTGGTAGCAATTATACCCTCACTTTTGTGGGTACTTATTTTACTATCAATAAAGCCTCTTTAACCATTACAGCTAATAATAAAAGTAAAACCTATGGAGATGTGTTTATGCCTGCCTCTACAGATTTTAAAACAAGCGTATTAGAAGGAGGCGATACAGTAACTAGTGCAACAATTACCAGTACAGGTTCTGCCGCTACAGCATCGGTAAATAACTATCCCATTAATATTTCTGTAGCAACAGGAACCGGGTTAAGTAATTATAACATTACCTATATTGCAGGTAATTTAATTGTAGGAAAGGCCCCTTTAATCATAGCTGCTGATAATAAAAGCAGAGTACAGGGTACAGCTAACCCGGTTTTTAACGCCATTTATACCGGTTTTCTTAATGGTGATGATAATACAAGCGGATTAAGTGTACAGCCAACACTCGCTACAAGTGCTACAGCCGCTTCCGCTGCCGGCACTTATGCCATTACAGCAAGCGGAGCTGTAGCCGCTAATTATGCGATTACCTATGTTAACGGAACCTTAACGGTTACGCCCGGCACAGGGTCAAGTAATGCCAATCTGTCCAATTTGTCTATCAGTTCAGGTACAGGATTTTTATTTGTACCCGGTACTTTAACTTATTCAGCCTCCGTATCGAATGCTACTACTTCAATTGCTGTCATTCCAACTACAGCAGATGCAAATGCGACTATAAAAGTGAATGGTGTCACGGTTGCCAGCGGAAGCTCTTTATCAGTTAGCTTAATGACAGGTATTAATAGCATCATTACCGAAATAACCGCACAGAACGGTACAGTTAAAACCTATACCTTAACCATAAACAGGCTGGAAGCAAATGCTCCGGAACTTATAACAGCTTCTAATATTATGTCTCCAAACGGAGATGGAATAAATGATCTGTGGATGATTAAGGATATAGAACTTTATCCAAACAACGAAGTATCAGTATATGATCGTGAAGGCAGAATAATATTTAGCCAAAAGAGTTATGATAATACTTGGAATGCAAGTATTAATGGAAGTCCGCTTAATACAGGTACTTATTACTATATTGTAAATTTTGGGCCTACAAGAGGTATCATTAAAGGGTTTATTACTATTGTGAGAGAGCAATAGGTATATATTTATTCAGATCTCATTAAAAAAGAATAGTGAAAAAAATCCTGCAGACCGCAAGGTCTTCAGGATTTTTTGCTTTAAGCAAACCGCAGCTGTAAGTAAGCAAACCGAGATTGTAAGTATGTAAAATGGGATTGTAAATAAGTAAACAAAGACCGTAAATAAGCAAAAAGAGACTGTAAATATGCAAAATAAGACTGTAAGTAAGTAAAATGAGACTGTAAGTATATAAATTGAGATTGTAAATATGCAAAATGCGACTGTAAATAAGTAAACTGCAACTGTAGGTAAGCAAAACGAGACTGTAAGTATATAAATCGCAACTGTCGGCGTACAAATAGTTTTCTGCTATATTAAAAGTGACATCGGAGGTGTGTAGAATGGTATCCCGATATACAAAGCAGTAATCGTGATGGAAAAGTTAACATCCTTCCTAAGGAACTTCGGGGGGATTTAGGATTAACTATTAAGATTGCTTTATAGAACAGGCAGCCCGGATGTTAGTTTAGTGCCTCTGAACATTTCTCTTTTACCCTTTGCACCCTGAATCTTTTCAACAGCAAAGCCTAAGGCTTTCATAGTTCTTTTTAAATGACCGGTGATGGCATAAGTAACAAACACGCCGCCCGTTTTAAGAAAGCTACACACATGCTTAAGCGCTTCCTCATCCCACATTTCCGGCTGATGTACAGAAGCGAACGCATCAAAATAAATAATATCAAACTGTTCTGATGTTTGATAGTCTAATAATTTGGTATGTGCAATTTTAAGTTTACAATTTGAATTAATTTCTACGTATTTATTAAACGACAGGGGATAGGCTGTGATAAACCCCGACCATAATTCTTCAGCAATATAAGTATTGTATAATGTTTGGTTGATTAAATCATTATCTAATGGATAGGCTTCAATACCGGTATACTTTAATTGAATATTTTGTGTTGAACAAAGATTTGCGCTCAGCAAAAAATTTAAACCGGTGCCAAAACCCACTTCAAGAATGCTTACATTATTGGCTTGTTTATTTTCAAGAAAGTAACGCAGTCCGAAATTTAGAAAAACATGAATGCTTTCCTGTAAAGCGCCGTGTCTGGAGTGATAATTTTCTCCAATTTGTGGATTGTAAATAGTGTTTGAACCATCGGATGTAGGTACAATAATTAGGTTATTCATTAGTGATTACTCTTTTGTATAATGAATAAATAAATAAGATGTTAATGCTGAACCTGATATTTAGTAATTAATTCACTTAAATCCATTATCGGTATACCGGAAACTTGTTGTGCAACAATACTTGCGCCAATCGCCGACCGGTACCCGGCTGCACAATGAATAATGATGGGTTTAGCTGTCGGTATTTCTTTTACACGTTCCCGTAATTCAGGCAGAGGTATTGTTAAAGCTTTATTAAAGATCTTGCCGTTTTTAACTTCACTTTCGTTCCGGATATCGACAATGGTATAATTTTCAGGATTGCTGTTAAATTGATTAACATCTAAAACCGGAGTGGTTTCTGTAAGTATTGATGGCGTTAAAAGTGCCCCTGTAATTTGCTTTTCATAACCAATTTTAGCGCTTTTACGGATAACCGTTTCTAAAGCGATGGTATTATCAGCAATTAAATAAAATGGTTCTCCGGGAAACAGGATGGAACCGAGCCAGGTTTCAAACTTTCCCCCATCCTGTAAATTTATGGACCCTTTTAAATGTCCGCTTTTAAATTTATCTTCCGGCCGGGTATCAATAACAACGATGCTTTTATTTAACTCTGCATTATTGTTTAATCTGGGAACCGCTGAAACAGAATCTTCAAAAGATTCTGCCCCTTTTTTATTCAGATCAACATTATAACCAAAATACTTCGGAACAAACGGCTGGTCTTCAGTCAGTTTTTTCACAAAGTCCATTTCATCCATTAATTGTAAAGCATAATTCTCACGTAACTCTTTACCAATAGTACTGTAAAGGTCAGGACTCATATTCTTCCCGCATAATGAACCCGGTCCGTGTGCCGGATAAACCAGTACATTTTCAGGTAACTTCATCAACTTTTCACGGGTTGTGTGATACATTGCTTTTGCGAGTTCTTCCTTTTTTGCGGTCAGGTTTCCAACATTTTCACGAAGATCAGGGCGCCCAACATCACCCACAAATAAGGTATCACCACTAAATAATGCGTATTCTTTACCTGCTTCATCCACTAATAAAATACAAATACTATCAGGAGAATGACCTGGCGTATTCATAGCCTTTAACTTAATTTCACCAAGTTGAATAACATCACCTTCATCAAAGGGTGTATGCGGGTAATTTGCACCAACCAATTTACTTACATAAATTATTGCGCCGGTTTTATGATGAATTTCGAGATGAGAGCTGACAAAATCAGCATGAGGGTGGGTTTCTATAACACCAATTATTCTTGCAGAATGTTTAGCGGCAAAATCAAAGTAAGGTTGCGGGTTACGTCCCGGATCAATGATAATCATATCCTGACTACTAATAATTGCGTATGATCCCTGGGCTAAACCTTTATCGTAAAATTGTTCAACAAGCATGGTTATAGTTTATAAATATTCTGCAAAAATCAAATATACAACAGATGTATAAACTTCACAGAATGATTTTAAGTACTGACAAAAGTATGGCAAGTGAAAAGAACATATTAAGTGCTTATTAATTATGTTTAATTTATTCCCTTTTTTTTGTATCATTGGATATGAAGTTTGAAAATAACGCCGAATATGCTTTAGCACAAGATCAGGCAGATCCTTTATATAAATTCAGAAATGAATTTTTAATACCAAAGCAAAATGGAAAAGAAGTTATCTATTTATGTGGTAATTCATTAGGCCTTCAGCCAAGATCGACCCCAAAATACATACAGCAACAATTAGATAATTGGGGAAACCTGGCAGTTGAAGGCTGGTTTGAAGGTGAAACTCCCTGGATGTTTTATCATAAAGAAATGCAAATCCTAATGGCGCCAATTGTTGGGGCAAAAGCCGAAGAGGTTATTCCCATGAATAGTTTAACAGTTAACCTGCATTTAATGATGGTAAGTTTTTATCGTCCGAAAGGTAAACGCTGTAAAATATTAATGGAAGGGGGGGCCTTTCCTTCTGATCAATATGCGGTTGAAAGCCAAATTCGCTTTCATGGTTTAGATCCGCAAACTGACCTTATTGAAATTCATCCCCGCCAGGGCGAAGAAACTTTAAGAACAGAAGATATCCTGATTAAAATTAATGAACATGCCAGCGAATTAGCTTTAGTTTTATTTAGTGGTATAAATTATTATACCGGGCAGTTCTATGATTTAAAAGCAATTACAGAAGCCGGGCATAAGGCTGGTGCTTACGTAGGTTTTGATCTGGCTCATGCAGCCGGAAATGTGCCACTAAAACTCCATGACTGGGATATTGATTTTGCGTGTTGGTGTACTTATAAATACATGAACAGCAGTCCGGGTGGAATTAGTGGAGTTTTTATTCACGAAAAGCATTTTGATGATACAGAATTAAAACGCTTTGCCGGTTGGTGGGGTTATGATGAAAAAACAAGGTTTAAAATGGCAAAAGGCTTTGTGCCGGAATACGGAGCAGAAGGATGGCAGTTAAGCTGCAGTCCGGTATTGTTGCTTGCTGCATGTAAAGCTTCATTAGTACTATTTGAAGAAGCAGGCGGAGTAGAGACTTTAAACAGGAAAAGTAAAGAACTAACAGCTTATTTAGAATTTATTATTAATGAAGTAAACTCACAACTTGGATATGAGCAATTTCATATTATAACTCCCAAATCTGCAATAGAAAGAGGGTGCCAGATATCATTAATAGCCAAAAAAAGCGGCAAGTTAATTTTTGATGAATTAGCAAAACGACATGTAATTGGAGACTGGCGTGAACCAGATGTAATTCGTATTAGCCCGGTACCTTTTTATAATACTTTTACTGATATATTTGAATTTGGCAGGATTTTAAAACAAGTCTGCACTTCATTAAAAACTTCATAAAATTATAATTAGCGATTTTATTCACCTATTACTTAAATTTAATGTACTTTTGAAATTATGGAGAAGCAACATTTTACACGTTATAGATTTAGTGATACCCGAACAGGAGATTTAATACGGTTTATGGATATTAATGATCGTTTAGAGGATCATAATGAAAGACTGAAAAAAATGCAGGTTCAAATTTATAATGAAATAAAAATTCCGGTTAGTGCGATTTTATATGAATTAGATACCCCTTCCAAATGATTTTATAGTTTTTAAAAATGGTGTTCGGATTTCTTTGATTTTCAAGAATTCCATTTTAATGGTCTAAGATTACTATTATAAGTAGTTAATTTACTTTTTTATTTTCTTTCATTTTAAAACAATAACATTATTTTGACACTTATTTTTTTTGCAAAAGAAAATTAGATAGCGTAAAGCTTTGCATAAAAGATACCCAACCATGTACTTTTGAAATGATATAATTTTTATAAATTATTCTAAAATATTCAAATTGCCCAATTTGAAATAAGTTGATCATCTTTTATCCTTCTCTTTTTGTTAAAAATATATTAGATATAAGAAATAATTTTAATTTAATGACCGTTAACTAAATTTTACATACCGTTTACTCATTAAGGGTTATTTAATAAAAAAAAAACATTAAACTTGTAATTGAATAAACTATATTTATGTTAGAATATTTTTTTTTAAAATATTTTTTAATTAAAGAACTTATGAAAAGTAAAATTATACCAATCTCGTTTCCTTTAATTCTAATACTCTTAACTGTATTATTGTCTTCAAATAAACAAGTAAAAAAAGCAGAAACTGTACTTACTAATCCTATTATGTTTGTTACAGTACAACCAAGTTCAGATTTTTCTTACCAATTGCAAACTTTTGGCAATCATTTAACCTCTCTTAACTCGGCGCCTCGTGGTTCAAATTTATGGATCATGTATCCTGATGGAACTTTAAGAAATTTAACAGCAGAGGCTGGATTAGGTTTGCCCGAGTCTGTAGTTCAGGGCAAGGGTGCCATTGGTGTCAGACAGCCCTCTGTTCATTGGACAGGTAAAAAAGCCTTAGTTTCAATAATATTAGAT
>JBASZP010000429.1:0-9696 GCA_049660965.1 Daejeonella sp.
CAACTTCTGAAGCTGAACAGCGTTTGGATTTAAGCATAAAATCTGCAATGCTCTTGATTAAAAGTTTATCCGCATTGCCGAAACTCTTCGTTACAAAATGATTCACAATGGCTTTTTGATCTTCGGCTAATTCTTTACTGTATCCTAAAAAAGCAGGGGTAAAATGCTGGATAGAGAAACGCATAAAACGTATCTCCAGGTTATCAGCATCTTTTTTTATGGCAGTTTTCATGGTAGATTGTGACTGGGCCACAAATTTAATCTTGTTGTACGGGTTCCAGGCATGTTTGGCTTTTAGCGCTTCTAACGTACCAATATAAGCAATAATTAAAGCATCCTCAGACTTTTTGGAAACCAGCTTGGTATATAATGAATCCGTTGCTTTAGAACTTTGTACAGCCCGCACTAAGCCGCTTTTTATAGCCTTTATTTCATCATTATTCCCGGCATATAAGTTTACCGATGTGAATATAAAAAACAGGCAGATGGAAAGGTATTTCATTAAATGGTGTTTAATTTATGATTGACTGATGCCTGTGCAAATAGGAACATCTTTTTTCTGTCGGACACACGAACACGGGTTTTAGCTATTTTTATGGCAGATGTGTTTTGTATTTTTTTAAATAATTCTAAATAATAAGTATAAGCAATATAAACTCCTTTACGGCAGCCTGATGGTAAATTCTTAATTCCTTCAAGTGCCCGGTCAAAATCATTTTTAATATCTACTTCAATTGCCCTTTTAGCCGCTTCGGTAAATGATTTGAAATCCACCTCCGGAAAATAGGTACGACCGCGTTCTTCAAAATCTGATTTAATATCCCTTAAGAAATTGATCTTCTGAAAGGCCGAACCCAAACTTTTTGCCTGTGGTACCAGTTGTTCATATAGTTGGTCATTCCCCTCACAAAAAACCTTTAAACACATTAACCCGATAACCTCTGCAGAACCATAAATATAATCCTTATATCCATTTTCATCATACATGGTTTCCTCCAGGTCCATTTCCATAGACCTTAAAAAAGATTCAATTAACTGATGATCAATTTTATATTCATTTACAATTTGCTGAAATGAATGTATGACAGGATTTAAACTGAGCTTATCGTCAATTCCCTGAAAGGTATCGCGTTTAAAATCTGTGATGAGCCTGTTCTTATCATGATCATGAAAAGTGTCAACAATTTCATCAGCAAAACGTACAAAACCATAAATAGCGTAAATTGGATAATGAAAACGCTTATGAAACGCCTTTATCCCTAAACTGAAGGAAGTGCTGTATTTTTTAGTAATTATTTTACTGCACTCAAAACACGTTTCACTATATAAATCCATCATTCTTAAAACGTTTGCGTCAAATCTACAAAAAACAAATAATCTCCATTAAAACCATAAACATAATGCCTTTATTTATCTTTGAACGACTTCATGAACAAAAAGAATATCGCCGTTATAGGCTCTGGTTTTGCGGGACTTTCTGCGGCAGCTTTATTAGCCAAACAAGGTTTTAAGGTAACTATTTACGAAAAAAATGACCAGTCAGGCGGCCGGGCACGTGTGTGGGAAAAAGGCGGATTTACATTTGATATGGGCCCAAGCTGGTATTGGATGCCCGATGTTTTTGAAAACTACTTCGCCCTTTTCAATAAAAAAGTGAGTGATTATTATGATTTAAAACGTTTAGACCCGGGTTATCGCATTTACTTTGGAAAAGAAGATATCATGGACATTCCTGCCGAAATGAATGAAATTGAAAAATTATTTGAATACCATGAGAAGGGAAGCGCAATAAAACTTCGTGAGTTTTTAAAGCAGGCAGAGTATAAATATAAAGTGGGTATGGGCAGCTATGTTTTTCGCCCCTCACATTCCATTACAGAATTTATTGATCTCCGGCTGATCCGTGAAAGTTTTGGCATACAGCTACTAACCAGTATGCGTAAACATGTGCGGTCATATTTTAAAAATCCTAAACTTATTAAGCTACTTGAATTCCCGGTTTTGTTTTTAGGCGCTACACCGCAGAATACGCCTGCAATGTACAGCATGATGAATTATGCCGACCTGTCTTTAGGTACCTGGTATCCTATGAACGGGATGAATGAAATTGTAAAAGCCATGGTTTCTGTTGCAAAAGAACAAGGTGTAATCATTCAACTAAATGCTGAAGTAAATCATATTAAAGTAGAAAAGGGTAAAACCACCGGTATTGAAACAAGTATGGGCTTTTATCCTGCGGATCTGGTTGTAGCAAATTCAGATTATCAGCACACAGATCAAAAATTATTAGATAAACCATACAGAAGTTATTCCGAGAAATATTGGAAAAGCCGTGTTTTATCGCCATCAAGTTTGTTGTTTTATATTGGTATCAATATAAAGATTAAGGATATTCAGCATCATAATTTATTTTTTGATGAAGATTTTGAACTTCACGCAAAAGAGATATATCAGGAAGCTAAATGGCCCACAAAGCCACTCTTTTATGTTTCATGTGTTTCTAAAACAGATCCTGCGTCTGCCCCTGAGGGCGGAGAGAATTTGTTTTTTTTAATACCTATAGCTCCCGGATTGAAAGATGGAGAGGAAATACGTGAAAAGTATTATAATTTGATGATGGACCGGTTTGAAAAAATAATTGGTCAAAATGTGCGGGATGCAGTAATAGTAAAAAGAAGTTATGCTTTAGATGATTTTTCTGCTGATTATCATTCTTATAAAGGAAACGCTTATGGTTTGGCAAACACTTTAGCCCAAACGGCCTTTTTTAAACCGAAAATGCGCTCTAAAAAAGTAAAAAATTTGTTTTATACCGGCCAGCTAACCGTACCTGGTCCCGGAGTACCACCTTCTATTATATCCGGGCAAATAGTGGCCAAAGAAGTAGAAAAATACTTTGGAGAAGGTATTTAATGAAACAGATAGATTAAATAACTTAAATAAAATCTATACATGAAGCTTTTTTCGTACAGCTATCATAAGGTTTTAAACACTTTTTAAGAATTTTACGAGCTATATGAATACGTGTTTTTACAGTTCCAATAGGTATTGTTAATTTATCAGCAATTTCATGATATTTATGCCCTTCAAAATACATGGTAAACGGAATACAATACTCATTTGGAAGTTTTTCCAATGCTTTTCTAATATCTTCCATAATAAATTTAGATTCTCCCGAATTTTTTGTTGAACTAAAAACCAGGTTTGGAGAAGAAACATCATCTGATTTAGTTACAAACGAACTGATTTTAACAAAACGACGATAATTATTAATGAATGTATTTTTCATAATAGTATATAACCATCCTTTTAAATTAGTGCCCTCTTTAAATTTATCTGAATAAATTATTGCTTTTAGTACCGTATCCTGGACTAAATCGTTCGCATCTTCCGGATCATGTGTAAAGTGAAGTGCGTACATTTTTAAAGAACTCGTCTGGCGGACAACCATGTTAGTAAATCTAATTTTGTTCATCTTGTTTATGTTTAAATAGGTAAATATTAAACGATCATATTTGATGTAACATCAACAAAAAGATTTTTGTTTAAATAAAACTATGTTTTAGTTAAACAAAATATATGCCTATCTAAAAATAAAAACAGAAATGAATGATAAAATGAAATTATCTACCTTGTAGAACTAAGGCGAATTATAAAATTTAACATGGGATTAAGAAGATCAAAGAATGTTTACTTCACGTTCTAATTGAATATTAAAGCGCTTTTCGATGCCTGAAATAATAGTGGATGAAAAATCAAATATTTCATTGCCGGAAGCCTGGCCATGATTAACAAGAACTAAGGCCTGGTTTTTCCAGGTACCGGTATTACCTACTATTTTACCTTTCCAGCCACATTGCTCAATTAACCAGCCGGCAGAAATTTTTACATGATTTTCTCCTACAGGAAAATAAACTATATCTGGAAAAGTAGACTGCAACCGACTGAATTTTTCAAGTTCAATAATCGGGTTCTTAAAAAAGCTGCCAGCGTTTCCAATAGTTGATGGATCGGGTAATTTACTAACCCGTATATGCGATACTGCCAAGGATATATCTTTAACTGTAGGGTTTGTAATTGAGCGGTTTTCTAACTCTTGTTTGATAGCCCCATAACTTATATTAGGGATAAATTTTTTTGACAGTTTATAAGTTACATTGGTAATTATATACTCCCCCTTTAATTCAGATTTGAATACACTATCACGATAATTGAATTTGCAATCATCTTTTTCGAAAACCCGTATTAATCCTGTGGATATTTCAAAAGCACGGCATGAGTGGAATATATCCTTTAGTTCTACACCATAAGCGCCAATATTTTGAATAGGGGATGCGCCAACAGAACCCGGAATCAAACTGAGATTTTCTATTCCTGCAAAATTTCTGTCTACACAATAATTTACCAGATCATTCCAAACTACACCCCCGCCTGCTGTAACATAAACATCTTTATCCTCTGTAGTATGGTTTATTCCGGATATAGCCATTCGTATGACCAATCCGTTAAAATTGGAGGTAAACAACATGTTGCTGCCTCCACCAAGAATTAGTTTATTTTTAGTTTTCCATTTGTCATCAGCAAACAGCTCTGCCAAATCATTTTCTGTTTGAATTTCAACAAACCATTCTGCGTAAGCTTCTACACCAAAAGTATTTAATTTTTTGAGTGGAAATTTTTGATGGATTTGAAGCATATTTTTTTATAGTACAAACGAGAATGGGAAATTATAGAATCTCACAAACATAAAATTATTTTCTAAAATACTTTTTAGAGATAATTAAAAGTCCAAATTCTTCTGCCGGAAGCTTATTAGTTGACTTATGATGTATTTTATGTGCCTTACGAAGTCTTAATAAATAAGTATTGGTTGTTTTGAACGCTTTAAAACGATTATGAATAAACCAATCGTGAAAAATAAAATAGATGATTCCGTAAACAGATGTTCCTGCCCCTATCCAAAAACCAGCATTAAAATTTAGGCGCCCATACCACATCAGTAATAAAGAAATACCACAAAAGATCAGGCTAAATACATCGTTAAATTCAAACCAGTACCGGTGCTTTTGATGATGGGATTTATGTATGAACCATAAAGGGCCATGAAACAAATATCTATGAACAGACCAGGAAAAAACTTCCATCCCTATAAGCGTAAATAGAAGTAGAGAAATATTAATGAGATATTGCATTCCGGTTAGTAGTTCTCAACTTCTAATTTGAATAATAAGCTTTAAATGTGTATCGCCCTGTTTTCGGTAGCGGCCATACTTGCTTCCCTAAATGCTTCAGTATAAGTTGGGTGAGCGTGAGAAATACGGGCAATATCTTCTGCGGAAGCACGAAACTCCATGGCAACTACTGCTTCAGCGATCATATCAGCTACACGCGGACCAATCATATGAACTCCTAATATTTCGTCAGTTTCGGCATCTGCTAAAACCTTTACCAAACCATCGGTATCCATACTTGCCCGTGCACGCCCGCTGGCTTTAAATGGAAACGAACCCGATTTATATTTAATTCCTCTCTCTTTTAATTGCTCTTCGGTATAGCCAACACTTGCCACTTCCGGCCAGGTATAAACAACCCCCGGAATTAAATTATAATTAATATGGGGTTTTTGCCCGACAATAACTTCCGCTACAAATGTACCTTCATCTTCCGCTTTATGAGCAAGCATAGCACCACATATAACATCGCCAATGGCATAAACACCGGATACAGAAGTTTCCAAATGCTCATTTACCGATATTTTTTTACCACGTTCTTCGGTTTGCAGGCCAATATTCTCTAACCCCAACCCTTCTGTATAAGCTGTGCGGCCAACTGCAACCAGACAATAATCACCTTTTAGGGTAACTTTTTCGCCTTTCGGATCCTCGGCTGTTACAGTAACTTCATTTCCTTTTACAGATGCGCCGGTAACTTTATGGCTTAACAAAAATTCCATCCCAAGTTTTGATAGTGATTTTTGTAATTCTTTACCCAGGGTTTTATCCATAGTGCCGATTATCGAATCCATAAACTCTACTACAATAACTTTAGAGCCTAAACGGGCATAAACAGACCCTAATTCTAAACCAATAACTCCACCACCAATTAAGATGATATGTTTTGGAATTTCCGAAAGATTAAGCGCTTCAGTAGATGTAATTATTCGCTTTCCATCTGTTTTTATAAAAGGTAATTCAGTAGGTTTTGAGCCTGTTGCTATAATTACATTTTTAGAGGTTATGGTTTCTTCTGTTCCATCGGGTTTAGCAATTTTAATAGTATTCTTATCTATAAATGAACCCAAACCCTGGTAAGAGGTTATTTTGTTTTTTTTGAAAAGAAATGTAATTCCTCCTGTAGTTTGTTCTACTACTTCGTTTTTACGTTTGATCATTTGTTTTAGATCTGGCTTAAGCTCCTTAACCAAAATTCCATGCTCTTTAAAAGTGTGTAAAGCATTATGATAATGCTCGGTTGAATCTAAAAGAGCTTTAGAGGGGATACACCCCACGTTTAAACAAGTACCGCCAAATGTATTATACTTTTCAACTACTGCTGTTTTCAAACCTAATTGAGCACAACGGATAGCGGCAACATATCCACCCGGGCCACTGCCTATAACTATTACATCGTATTGCATTTATATTATTTTAGAAATTACTCAAAGTTAAGTATTATGAAGATATTAGTATTAAATTTATTACCTGTACTAAAGATCATAGAATAAATAAGATATTTGAATGAGAGAGGTTTAGAATTATACAATTCAATTTGAAATTTTAAAAATAAAAACATGTTTTACAAAATTCTTTTAAGCGGATGGCTTTTGATAGTCGTTTTACAAACAAACGCTCAAGATCATCAATCTTTCTCCAGAGCAGATTCACTGCGGGGCACTTTAACCCCTCTGCGTACTTGCTATGATATTAATTATTATCATCTGGATGTTAAGATAGATATAGATAAAAAATTTATTAGGGGGTCTAATCTGTTTAAATTTACCGCCACACAAAACTTTAAACGCTTACAATTTGATCTGTTTAAAAATCTGGATATTCAAAAAATAATCTCTCATGGTAAGGAGCTACCATTTAAGAGAGAGTTTAATGCTGTTTATGTAGATTTTCCAAAAACCATTTCAAAAGGCTCAAAAGAGGAATTTACGGTTTTTTACAGCGGAAATCCAAGTATAGCTAAGAATGCTCCATGGGACGGAGGTTTTGTGTTTTCTAAAGATGAGTCTGGTAAGCCCTGGGTTGGAGTTGCCTGTCAGGGTTTTGGGGCCAGTTCCTGGTGGCCAAATAAAGATCATCAGTCAGACGAAGTAGATAGTATGATGATTAGTATAACTGTGCCTGAAGGATTAATGGATGTTAGCAATGGCCGTTTACAATCAACCGAAAAAATGCCTGGTGGTTTTACTAAATTCAACTGGTTTGTGTCTTATCCAATAAATAATTATGCGGTTACCTTTAATATTGCAGATTACGCTCATTTTACTGATGAACTAATGGCTGAAAAAGGAAAACTAACTTTAGATTATTACGTTTTGAGGGAAAATTTAGAAAAAGCAAAAAAACAGTTTAATGCCAATGTAAAACCTATGTTAAACTGCTTTGAACACTGGTTTGGCTCTTATCCTTTTTACCGGGATGGATATAAATTAGTAGAAACGCCTTATTTAGGTATGGAACATCAAAGCGCTGTCGCTTATGGTAACCAATATAAAAATGGTTATTTGGGCAGAGATCTATCAGGTACCGGTTTAGGCTTAAAATGGGATTATATTGTTGTGCATGAAAGCGGACATGAATGGTTTGGTAATAACATCACTTCAAAAGATATTGCCGATATGTGGATACATGAAGGGTTTACCATGTATTCTGAAGCATTATTTATTGAATGCCAGGATAATAAAGAGGCCGGTATAAATTATTTAATAGGAGTACGTAAGAGTATAGAAAATGAAAGGCCAATAATAGGCCCCTATGGAGTAAACCAGGAAGGCTCCGGCGATATGTATTATAAGGGAGCGAGTATGCTGCAAACCATACGGGCGGTAATTAATGATGATGAGAAATGGAGAACCATTTTAAGGGGTTTAAATGAGAAATTCGGACTTAAAACTACTACAACAGAAGAAGTAATAAATTATATTAATAAAGTATCGGATAAGAATCTCACTAACATTTTTAACCAGTATTTACGATACAAAGATATTCCAACCTTAGAAATTAAACAATCAGGTGAAAATCAACTCATCAGATGGAATTGTGATGTAAAAGATTTTGATATGCCGCTGGAAATTGATTTTGGATGTGGCGTTTATCAAAAGGTAAAAATCAACACTAAATGGCAAAGCTTTAAAGGTAAAAGTATGCAAGTAAAACCTGTTTACTATATTAAAGTAAAGAATGTAAATTAAATTTGAGTTTTAAAATTATATTCCAATTGCTATAATTAAGTATAAAAGAATATTTTGATTGTTTTTTATAAATCTATTTTATTTCAAATAGTTTAAAAACTAAACTTTAACTAAGAGGTTAAACCTTATTATAACAAAAAGTATAAGGTTGATCATTGTCAATTGTTTTTTATTTGATAAACTATAATAAGTAAGTTTGTATAATTGTGCTATCAACTATATTCTTTTAATATAACCAAACACAGATGAGTTTTATACTACATCCCGTTGATACGGTAGAAACGATCAGCCCCGAAGATTTTAAAAACAATTACTTAAAACCACGCAGGCCTGTAGTAATAAAAGGTTTAACTAAAAACTGGGCTGCACGTGAAAAATGGACAACTGATTATTTAAAACAATTGGCTGGTGATTTAGAAGTGCCTCTTTATAATAATTCTAAAGTCGATCCTTCAAAACCAATAAATTCCGCGGCCGCACACATGAGGTTTGGTGATTATTTAGATCTTATCAAATCAGAGCCAACGGAATTGCGAATATTCTTTTTCAATATTTTTAAACATGTGCCGGATATGTTAAAGGATATTCAATTACCGAAAGATTTAATGGGTGGCTTTTTAGAGAGTATGCCCGCCATGTTCTTTGGCGGTTCAAATTCCGTTACATTCTTACATTATGATATAGATCTTCCTCATCTTTTTCATACCCATTTTGGCGGACGAAAACAAGTAATACTATTTGAGAATAAATGGAAAAAACGTTTATACTGTATTCCAAATGCAACTTATGCTTTAGAAGATTATGATGTATTAAACCCTGACTTTGAAAAATTTCCGGCATTGAAAGGTGTAGAAGGGCAGGAAGTATTTTTAGAACATGGCGATACGCTATTTATGCCTACAGGTTACTGGCATTGGATGAAGTATTTAAACGGATCCTTCTCCCTTAGCTTACGTGCCTGGGATGCTTCATTATTACGCAAAGCAGAAAGCATTTACAATTTAGCTATAAAAGGCGGAGTTGATAGTATTTTAAAAATGACCCTAAAAGCAGGATATGCCCGGTATAGAGAAAAATTGGCTATAAAACGTGCCGAGCGTGCATTAGCAAATGGACAACCCAGATAAATAGTAAAGAATTATAGACTAAATAAAAGAGGCTGTCTCAAAAGTAATTTTGTCAGTTCAACTGCCAAACAAAATTTTGAGTGACTGTCTTTAATCAATAAAAAAGGCCGATATTCTTTATAAGAAATTGGTCTTTTTCATTAAATT
>JBASZP010000430.1:0-14497 GCA_049660965.1 Daejeonella sp.
CCCATCCGCTAAAATATTAAGTATGCTGTTAATAGCATGTATCTTTTTACCTGTTTCCTGTAAAAAAGATAAAAAACCAATGCCAGGAGCATATATTAACTAGGGAAAAGTAACTACTCTGGCAGGTAACGGTTCCTTAGACTGGTTTGATGCAACAGGAACCAATGCTAAATTCAAATATCCATCTGGAGTAGCTGTTGATTTGGAAGGTAACGTATATGTGGCAGATTCCGAAAATCACCGGATACGTAAAATCAGCCCATCAGGGAAGGTTGAAACCCTGGCAGGTAATGGTAATTATACCTTTGCTGATGGTACAGGAATGAATGCTAGTTTCAAATCCCCTTCCGGAATAGCTATAGATAAAGAAGGAAATATATATGTAGCAGATACTGATAATCACCGCATACGTAAAATCAACCCATCAGGGCAGGTTGAAACCCTGGCAGGTAATGGTAGTGCTGAGTTTGCCGATGGTATAGGAACAAACGCTAAATTTATTCAACCTTCAGGAATAGCAGTAGACGCACAGGGCATTATATATGTAGCAGATAAAGGTAATAACCGGATACGCAGGATAGATCCGGTATCAAAAAAAGTAACTACCCTGGCTGGCAGCGGTGAGGCTAATTTTGCTGATGGTATAGGAACAGATGCTAAATTTAATGCACCTTGGGGAATAGCCGTGGATGCAAAAGGTATTTTGTATGTAGCAGAGTACTCTAATGCTCGCATACGGAAAATAGACCCGATATCAGCAAAAGTGACTACCCTGGCTGGCAATGGTGAATTTGCTTTTGCTGATGGTATAGGAACAGGTGCTAAGTTTTATTATCCTTCCGGAATAACAGTAGACGCACAGGGCATTATATATGTAGCAGATACATCTAATGACCGGATACGAAAGATAGATCCGGTATCAGCGAAAGTTACTACACTGGCAGGCAGCGGTGAGTCTGATTTTGCTGACGGTATAGGAATAAACGCTAAATTTGATAGCCCTGAAGGAATAACAGTAGATAAAAACGGTATTATATATGTTGGAGACACTCGTAATCATAGAATAAGAAAGATAGAATAAGTTTAGTCTTTGAGAAGCCGGTAAAATTAAACCAAAAAAAGGTTATAGTTTAATGCTACTCCTTGGCCTGCTTTCTCCTGCATTTGTACTTATTTGGCAGCATCTTCATCATATAAGTGCTGCCAGCGGGCTATTATATCTCCCCGGAGTTCATTTATTGGTACCCATCAGCAGTATATCTGCATCCATCAGCAATATACGGACATCTGTAAGAGGCGTATCAGGTCATTATAAGTTACAGATCAGCTGTCTATAAAAGGAATGGCCTGCCCATAGAAAGGATTAGCTACCCATAAGAGGCATATTGGGTAACCATAATCTATAGATCATGCACCCATAATTGGTATATTGGGTATCCATAAGTGATATGCTGCCGGCTATAGGAATAATGTGCCTGCCAATTGAAAACGGTTTCACGCTTATTCGCAGACCAGCTTATTAATTTCGGGAACACTTTTTTTGGCTTTTAAAGCATTTAATAAAGCATACGGCAAAGAAGAAGAACTAAATTCACAGGTTTTACAGGGTTTTATCTCTTTATCTTCCATATAACGGATGGTTTTATTAGTATGCACATAGGTCCTGGTTTCTTTGGCAAGCGGGTGCCCGGCCGAACCGGCTTCTGTATACACATAGCCAAAAAAGTATTGTCCGTTTTTGTAATAATATTCAGAGCTTTCATAATCATCGCCCAGCCCCTGTTCTTCTACCTTTATCTTAACGATCTCATCCTTATTTAAAAAATAAGTCACATCGCCCTCGCTTTGCTCGCATTTAAAATGAATAACCTGACCAGGTGACCGGAGAGCATTAATCCTGTTAAATTCATCCTTTATCTCTTTTATTAACCGGGCAGTATCTGCCGTGGAGGTAGAAGAAGGCAAAGTATCTTTTACAGGTTCATTCTTGGTAATCTCCCAATGCTGGCGCACGTGTGTCACGTGTGTCAACTCTCCTGCTGCCTTTACACAAACACCTCTTTCCTCGAAGCCCTCCCCGTATTCACCTCCTTCACAAAATCTACCACTTCTATCCCTTCAGCCTCTATCTTTACTTTGTATACCGCCGGGTTAATGTGCTCAAATAGCGCTACACCATTAACATCTGTAAACAGTTCTATTGCCTGTCCGCCATTTTCCTGTATGCAAACCCTGGCGCCTGCAACGGGGGTATTCTCATCCAGCTTTTTTAGGGTGAGTTTAAAGCTGGCACTGCCCGGCGGCGATACGATTTGCTTAATAGCGCTGAACACAAATAATTTCTTCTTTTCGGCTTCTTTGGCAAACAACAGCTGGCCATCTTCACAAATAGCCATCACATCTTTATACAGCGCATTATTGGCTTTTTGCTTTTCGCTTGTGTTCACTCCCGTTTGGCGGGCTCCTTTGTAAGCGGTGTAAATTGTGTTAAACAGGTCGCATGCCTGCTGCGCTGTGCCTGCAAAAGCGGCAGGCATATAGCCTTTATCTTTCAACACTTCTAAATTGTTTGTCATATAGCTGGTCATGGCCTGGTTAATACCTGCCAGTTCTTCCCAGTTATTGTTGCTTGCTGCCGCGTATTTGTTTTGCCCGGCTACTTTATATTGTATGGCATGATGTTCCTCCGCGAAAGCATCTTTGATATAGCCTTTTAACAGCTGGAAATTACGCAGGCACTGATTTCCGGCATTCAGCATTTCCAAACGCAGGGTTTCCGGGTTTGAACTGCGGCTCTCTTCATCGGGTAAATTCATGGCCGCCATCCGCCTGGCCTGCAGGTCATCCAAAAAACTGGGGGTGTATTTAGATTTGTAGGCGGCAAACGCGGGTAAAGAATTGTTAAGGTTTAAATAAACGGTATCACTAATGGAATAGAGTTCCTGCTGGGTGCCGGGATAGTTTGATTGTAGTTCTTTTGCCATTTTTAAGCGGTTTAAATGAATAACTTATATAATTATACCTTAAAGGTAAATAGCTGTTTATTTTTATGCAAATAAAATTATAAATTAATTGGGCGGGTTAAAAAAAACGCTTTGGCAGATGGGCCATGCCTATTTACCCCAGTCCGTTTTTGTCATTGGTACTTATCTATTAGCCCTCCAATTCTTCGCTAATTGTCCACGGGATAGTGACGTTAAATTCAACCTGAACAAGGTTTTCTTTATCCTCAAAAAATGTGAGGGCGTTACCTGCACGAAACCCAATACTAAAATCCTTTGTGATTGGCATCAGGTCAAGAACGGATTCGCTCTCTGCTGTATTATCATCCTCTTTACCCGTAACCTGTCCTTTAAAATGAAACCAGCCGCCATAAAAATGTTGTCCGTTATCTTGTTTATAATAATGGCAAATTTCACTCTCCTTTTTATAATCAATGCCAAGCTCAATAAATAGTTGTTTTATTTCTTCGGGATATGCTTTGTCGCGATAGTTTGCAAAGTTTTTACAATAGTTGCAGCCGCAGGATTCAGCGCCGCCTGCCAGCTCTTTATCATACGTCAATTTAGTTAATTGTTTATCTGCGAGCAGTTCTAAATTTCTGAATTTTACTGTAATCATAACTATTTTAAATACTATGAGTTGCCCGGTATTTTCACCCGGCGAACCCGGCTTTTATTTTTCTGGTACTGTTAGGCATATAGGTGCTGCTTTTCCCCCTCTTCTTCCTGCATTTACACCCGCCTGGCAGCACTTTAATGGTATAAATGCTGCAGGCAGACTCATTATAACCCTCAAAAGGCATATATACAGTACCATCAGGCTTAGATCTGCGGCCATAAGCAATACCCGGCCTCCCATCAGAGGCAGATCAGGTACCCATTAGCCATATATCAGCTGCCCATAGAAGTATTCGGGCGACCATAATCCATATATCATGCACCCATAATCTCTATATTGGGTAACCATAATCTATAGATCATGCACCCATAATTGGTATATTGGGTACCCATAAGTGATATGCTGCCGGCTATAGGAATGATCTGCCTGCCAATTGAAAAGAGTTTCACCCTTATTCGCAGATCAGCTTATTAATTTCCGCAGCACTTTTTTTGGCTTTTAAAGCATTTAATAAAGCATACGGCAAAGAAGTAGAACTAAACTCACAGGTTTTACAGGGTTTTATCTCTTTATCCGCCAGGTACCTGATGGTTTTATTGTTATGCACATAAGTTCTGGTTTCTTTGGCAAGCGGGTGCCCGGCCGATCCGGCTTCTGTATACACATAGCCAAAAAAGTATTGCCCGTTTTTGTAATAATATTCAGAGCTTCTATAATCATCGCCCAGCCATTGTTTTTCTACCTTTATCTTAACAATCTCATCTTTATTTAAAAAGTAGGTAATATCGTCCTCGCTTTGCTCGCATTTAAAATGAATAACCTGACCAGGTGACCGGAGAGCATTGATCCTGCTGAATTCATCCTTTATCTCTTTTATTAAACGGGTAGTATCTGCCGTGGAGGTAGAAGAAGACAAAGTATCTTTTACAGGTTCATTCTTGGTAATCTCCTTTTTAAGTTTCGGAGTAGTTTGCTTTGTTTTCTCCTGTCCGCAGGAGAATAGCGTAAACAGTAAGATAGCGGTAACTATTCTCATAGCACATACTTTATGATTAAAATAATGATAAGAAAAAAGTTGGGCAGACAGAACGGCGGGCCGGGAGCATGGCCTGTGGGTGGAAGCATCGTTCTGTCTTGATTTTTTGGTTACTTTTTCATCAAGGAAAATTATGAAGTAATCATGAACACCAATGAAGAATAAACAAAAGTGAATAACGTAACATGCCCCGCGGCATAGAGCGGATAGTAGTAAAAGCATGGATTTCAAATTTATAAGCGAAATTGTGTAAATGTAATTTAAGAATATCTTAATTTTAAGAGATTAACTTTTTATTCTTGCTTTTATTGCTTGGTAAAAACATTTAGTCCGCCAGTATCTGACTCACTATATCTAAATATAATTTATATCAAACTAAATTTTATAGATCAAACTTTATCCCTTGCGCCAGGGGCAAACTGTCCGAATAATTAATGGTATTGGTTTGCCTCCGCATATAAGCCCGCCAGGCATCCGAACCCGATTCACGGCCACCACCTGTTTCCTTTTCCCCGCCAAATGCCCCGCCAATTTCTGCCCCGGAGGTTCCAATGTTTACATTCGCTATCCCGCAATCAGATCCGCCATTAGCTAAGAATTGTTCAGCTTCCCGCAGGTTTAACGTCATAATTGCCGATGATAAACCTTGTGGCACCCCGTTTTGCAGGGCAATGGCTTCATCCAAGGTGTTATATTTCATTAAATACAAAATGGGTGCAAAGGTTTCATGCTGTACAATCTGGTATTCATTTTTAGCTTCGGCAATGCAGGGCTTTACATAACACCCGGATTCATAACTCCCGCCTTGTAAAACGCCTCCCTCCACTATAAAATTTCCGCCTTCAGCTTTGCACTTTTCAATAGCATCCAGATAACTCTTTACAGCATCCGTATCAATTAAAGGCCCTACATGATTGCTTTCATCCAGCGGGTTTCCAATGCGTAATTGTTTATAGGCGTTTACCAGCTTATCCTTAAAGGTATCATACACACTTTCGTGGATAATTAACCTCCGGGTAGTGGTGCAGCGTTGCCCCGCTGTACCTACCGCACCAAAAACAGCTCCTACTAATGACATTTCCAGGTCGGCATCTTTAGAAATAATAATGGCATTATTACCGCCAAGCTCTAATAAACTCCTGCCTAAACGGGCGCCAACAGCGGCGCCAACAGCCTTACCCATTCGGGTAGAACCGGTTGCAGAAACTAAGGGAACACGGCCATCATTACTCATTAATTCGCCAATAATACGGTCTCCAATTACCAGGCATGAAACACCCTCGGGCACATCATTAGCTTCAAATACTTTTTGAATAATATGCTGGCAGGCAATTGCCGTAAGCGGAGTTTTTTCGGATGGTTTCCAGACACAAACATTACCACAAACCCAGGCTAAAGCCGCGTTCCATGCCCATACAGCCACCGGGAAATTAAAAGCCGAAATGATGCCCACTACGCCCAGCGGATGCCATTGTTCATACATGCGGTGCGAAGGGCGTTCAGAATGCATGGTTAAGCCATATAACTGGCGGGATAAGCCTACGGCAAAATCACAGATATCGATCATTTCCTGGACTTCGCCATAACCCTCCTGCAGGCTTTTTCCCATTTCATACGAAACAAGTTTACCCAGGTTCTCTTTATTCCCGCGTAAGGCATCCCCTAATTGCCTCACAACTTCTCCACGTTTGGGCGAAGGCCAGGTACGCCAGGTTTTAAACGCTTCCTGCGCTTTCTGTATCGTTTGATTATAATCTTCTGTCGTTGCAAATTTTACAGATGCAATTTCTTTCCCGTCAACAGGCGAACAGATCTTTCTGCTATCCTGTTTATCATTACTGTTCCAGGTCTTTCCGGTACTGCCGGATTCATTAATTGCATTTATACCAAGGCTCTGTAATATGGGCTGAATATTTATTTGCATAATATTTGTTATTTTTGGCAAAGTTAACATTTCCGGCATGGGGGATTACCAGGAAAGTTTAAAAAGAATTTTCTGCCTTAGTTTAATCCTTAATAATTTATTTTCAGTTCATTATGCTTTTCCCTCATATTAATGTGGAAAAATAAAAATTTGATAAGAAGTATTAAGCGTTAACTTGTTTAAAACAATAAAACCGTTGTTAATTCTGAAACGTAATTCAGATAATCGTTAAATAGTATTGAACCTGTTAAGATGGAAGAAGATTTTGAATTTAATTTCTCAGAAGATGATCCTCAGTTTTCTGTTGAAAGATATGAGGAAATGATACGTAATAAGGACCAATATTTTTTTGATGCGCAGGCTTTTGAGAACATTATTGAATATTACATAGAAAAGAATGATCCTGTTAAAGCTCTCCAGGTTGTTGAATATGCTATTAATCAACACCCTTTTGCAGCTATATTTCCAATAAAGCAGGCACAGCTTTACATTGCAACAGACCAGCTGGATAAAGCTTTTATTTCTTTAGATAAAGCGGAAACTTTAGAACCTTCGGAAGCGGAGATCTATACCTTACGCGGTAATATTTATGAAGGCCTGGAACGCCATGACGAAGCGCTGGAAAACTATAAAAAAGCGCTGGAACAGGCAGAAAGTACTGATGAGATTTTATTGCATATTGCCTACGTTTATCAAAACATGGGGGATTATGAAAGCTCGGTAAATTATCTTAAACTTTGTTTGCAACAAAACATGGAAAATCAGGAAGCGTTATATGAACTGGCTTTTTGTTATGATGTACTGGATAAACAGGAGGAAAGCATTCGTTTTTATGAGCAGTACATAGATAGTGAACCTTATTCTTATGCTGCCTGGTACAATTTAGGAAATGCCTTTAATAAAATGAATTTATATGAAAAGGCTATTGATGCGTATGATTATGCTATTTTAATAAAAGATAATTTCGCTTCCGGTTATTTTAATAAAGGAAATGCCTTAGTTCATTTAGACCGTTATGCGGAAGCTATAGAAGTTTATAAACAAACTTTTGAATATGAACCGCCAAATAGTGATACCTATTGCGCTATTGGCGAATGCTATGAAAAGCTGGAACAAATGGATGAAGCCCGCTCTTATTATAAAAAATCAGTAAAGCTGGATCCGAAACAATCTGATGCCTGGTTTGGTATTGGTGTAACACTTGATTTTGAAGAACGGTATTTTGAATCTCTTCATTTCTATAAAAAAGCATTAGATATTGACGATAAAAATCCGGATTACTGGTTTGCTATTGCTGATGCGCAGTACAAACTAAAACAACTGGGCGAATCTGAAAAAGCGTACGAAAAAGTATTGGAACTTAACCCGGTTGATGTGGAGGCCTGGTTAGATTATTCGTCCCTGCTTTTTGAGCAGGATAAATTAACCGCGGCAATAGAAACCATATCCGAAGCTATAAAAAACAATCCGGATGCCGCCGAACTCTATTACCGAATGGTTGCATATCTTTTTGCAGATGGACAATATAATGAAGCCATCGTTTATCTGGAAACAGCCTTGAACACAGACCCGGAAAAGCATTATATTTTATTTGAATACCTCCCTCAGCTACAGGATAATAAAATTATAGTTGATATTATTAACCGGTATACCCGTTAAGATTAAATTACCATTATCTCTCATTTTTATTTCAACTATTTTTTATAAGATTTGCACAAATGATGAATTTTAAACTAAACAGCATACCTGAGCGTACTCAGAAACCCCGTCAAAAGGGTTTAACCATGGTAATGGATAAAGGACTTAGCGTACGCGAGATTGAAGACTTTGTAGAAGTTGCAGGGTCGCATACAGATATTGTGAAATTAGGCTGGGCAACATCCTATGTAACTCCCAACTTAGAAAATAAATTAGATACCTATCGTAAGGCCGGCATCCCAACTTATTTTGGGGGAACTCTTTTCGAAGCATTTGTTATTCGGGGCCAGTTTGATGATTACCGCCGTATTTTAGATAAGTATAAGATGAAATATGCCGAAGTTTCCGATGGTTCTATAGACATCCCCCATGAAGAAAAATGTGAATATATTAGCAAATTGAGTGAGCAGGCAACTGTTATATCTGAAGTAGGATCAAAAGACGCAGCTAAAGTTATTGCACCCTACAAATGGATAACCCTAATGAAAGCAGAAATTGAGGCGGGATCCTGGAAAGTGATAGCCGAAGCACGAGAGAGCGGAAATGTAGGTATTTATCGGGATTCGGGGGAAGTAAGAGAGGGATTGATAGATGAAATTTTAACGGAAATACCAGAAGAAACAATTATTTGGGAGGCGCCGCAAAAAGCACAACAGGTTTGGTTTATAAAACTACTTGGCACTAATATTAATTTAGGTAATATTGCCCCCGCTGATGTTATACCGGTTGAAACGTTGCGTATTGGTTTACGCAGCGATACGTTCAATCATTTCCTGACAGGGAAGTAGATCATTCAATAAACTGAAAAGTATAAACTTAACCAACATCTATTATGAAAGAATACGGTTTGATAGGATACCCGCTTGCTCATTCATTTTCGGAAAAATATTTTAAAGAGAAATTTGAGCGGGATGGATTAACAGATCATATCTACCAAACTTTCCCTCTTTTAAATTTAAGCGATCTGCCGGATCTAATTAAAGCTAATCCTGATTTATGCGGTTTAAATGTAACCGTGCCCCATAAAATTGGTGTTATTTATTATATGGATAAACTGGATGAGGCCGCTAAGGAGATAGACGCGGTAAATTGTATTAAAATAGTTAACCAGCACCCGGTAGAAGCATTTTTTAGCGGTGAACTTTCCTCGTTAAAGGTCAGGTTAGAAGGATACAATACCGATGCTTACGGCTTTGAAAAATCCTTAAAACCATTACTTCAAAAACACCATCATAAAGCCTTAATTTTAGGCAACGGCGGTGCTGCAAGGGCGGTAGCCTATGTTCTGAACAAATTAGGGATTAGTTTCCGTTATGTAACCCGCAAGACCGTACGAAAAGGGGTATTATATACCGAACTTAATCATGATGTGTTTAAAGAGCGGACACTAATTATTAATACTACCCCGGTTGGCACTTTTCCTAATATTGAATCTTATCCTGATATTCCTTATGAATTTATTACCAGCAAACATCTGCTTTATGACCTGGTTTATAACCCTGAAGAAACAGAGTTTTTAAAACGTGGCAAAGCTCGTGGCGCCACTACTAAGAACGGGTTGGAAATGTTACATTTTCAGGCGGAAAAAGCATGGGAAATATGGAATACTTAACTTATAAATGAAGAAAATATATCTCATAAGTTTAACTTTCGTAATCTTCTTTTTTTCTTCCTGCGGATCCGATTATTCGCCAAAACCACGGGGTTATTTCAGGATAGAACTGCCTGAGAAAGTGTACCAGACTTATAACAGCAATTGCCCTTATAGTTTTAATTACCCAGTTTATGCAAAAGTTCTTCCCGATGAGGAGAAAAATGCAAAACTATGCTGGCTTAATGTATCCTATCCGCAATTTAACGGGAGCATTCATTTAAGCTATCAGCAAATAACTTCTCAAAAAGTGTTCGATCAATTAGTGGAAGATGCCCGTACATTTGCTTTTAAGCATACAGTAAAAGCAACGGCGATTGATGAACGGGTTATTTCTTATCCCGACAAAAAAGTATATGGCATTTATTATTCCATAGACGGAAATACCGCCTCATCTGTTCAATTCTATTTAACGGACAGTACAAAAAACTACCTGCGTGGCGCTTTGTATTTTAACGAACAGCCCCGTTTAGATTCTATACAACCTGTACTGGATTTTATAAAAAAAGATATTGAAGTAATGATCAGGACCTTTAAATGGAAAAATTAATTTAACTATTTCTCCGGTACCGTGCAATTCATATATCAGGACGGTATTTAAAAACAACCGTTCTTAAGTAATGGAGAATGCGAATAAGTTTCTAAATTGAAATTGTTTTTTATGGTCTATACGGCTTAACCAACCGGTTACGCCCACACACACGGAGCATTGGCCATTATAAAAAACTATTGTTTTGCCCATAATCAAACAAAGATACGTTACTTTGAATTTTAACCATTATTGATCAAACAGAATGATATCCATACAGAAATTTACCTTTAACCCCTACCAGGAGAATACTTATTTACTGTTTGATGAAACTTTAGAGTGCGTGATCATTGATCCGGGGATGTATGGCGGTGATGAACAAAATAAGTTATTGAAATTTATTGCGGAAAATAAACTTAAACCGGTACTACTGCTTAATACGCATTGCCATATTGACCATGTTTTAGGGAATAAATTTATTTTTGATACCTATGGTTTGCTTCCTCAATTCCATAAAGGGGAAGAGGCGGTATTAAACGCGGTAGTTGCTTATGCCCCTCAAATGGGTATACGGTATGAGGTATCGCCATTGCCTGAAGTGTATTTGCCAGAAACCGGAAAGGTTAATTTTGGCGATAGTGAACTGGAAGTGATATTTGCGCCCGGCCATTCGCCAGCTCATTTATGTTTTTACCACAAAGCGGATAATTTTTTAATAGGTGGCGATGTATTGTTTTACCAAAGCATTGGCCGTACCGATCTGCCGGGAGGTAATCACGGGCAATTGCTCAACAACATTAAAGAGAAATTATTTATCCTGCCGGATGATTGCAAGATTTATCCCGGCCACGGGCCCGCCACCACCATTGGGTTTGAAAAACAGCATAATCCTTTTTTGATGTAAAGAGTTCAGATACTCAGGGAACGCTTTCACTTTGTTCATCATACTTTCTACCCTGGTCATCATACGATTCACTTTGCTTATCATAAACTCCACTCTGATCATCATACGCTTCCCTTTGCTTATCATATGCTCCACTCTGATTATCATATACTTTACTTTGCTTATCATACGCTCCGCTTTTTAGTGGAAACCTCTCACTTTACTTATTTTATTAATCACTAAAAAGCCGCTTTAATGAGCCATTAGAATATGACTCATCATTTGTAAAAATTTATTTTTAATTTTTAAATCTATTCCTATACCTTTAAATAAAAAATTAAGAACTATGACTATTTTACAAGAAAAAAAAATGAGCATGTATTTAGTAGTGAGTAAGTTGCTGGCTTTAGTAAATCCTGCTATTATTAACCTGATGCCCAAGTTTGCCCTCCACCTGGCAGCGTTTAACACTAATTTAGAATTGCTGCAGGCGGCACGTGAAACCCAGGAAACAGATAGCAGCGGGCAGACTGTAAACAAAAAGGGGTTAAAGAAGAGCCTTATTGCCAAGACTATGAATGTAGTAGTTAAGCTAAAGGCTTTTGCTTTAAACAGCGAGCTGCCCGCTTTAGCCGCGGAGGTAAATTACAGTGAAAGCGATTTGCTGAGAAGTGCAGACACTATTTTACGGGACCAGTGCCAGGTAATTTTTAGCCGGGCGGAGGCGCATGCCGGTGAATTGGAAGCTTATGGTTTTACCGCCCTTATGCTTACCGAGCTAAAAGCGGCTATCAGCGCTTATGTTACCTCCATCCCCCAGCCTAAATTAAGCATAAATGCTAAAAAGCTGGCTACCGGACAAATGAATGAATTGTTTAAAGCACAGGATACGCTGCTTGGTAAATTAGATGTGTTAACTGAACTGGTTAAAGAAAATGAGCCTGCTTTTTATACAAATTATGCTAATTCCCGCAGGATTGGTGGCCCGGGCTACAGGAAATTAGCTGTACAAGGGAACGTAACTGCTGCGAATAGCTCATTGCCCTTACCTGGCGTAACAATTAAGATAGAAGGCACCGCCTTAAAGGTAAAAACAGGGGCTAAAGGCAATTTTCGGGTAAGCAGCCTGCCGGAGGGCAATTATGTATTTACTTTTGAAAAGAACGGCTACCAAACGCATACGGTACAGGTAGCGGTTACCAATGGCGAGCGGACGGACCTGGTGGTAAAAATGATACAGACAGCCTAAGTATTTTAGTTTTTGGATGAATAAAAAGGTTAGTTTCCGGTTGGTTGCTAATCTTTTTTACTGCCTGGCGGATTGCAAATCCTTTGTTAGGGCATCGGAATTAGAAATTCCGACGAGCGGGGTTGAAATTCCGGTAAGCGGGTGGATTGCTAAAACCGATATCCGGCATTTAACCGTCCGCTCTTACTTCCTTCAAGAATAAAAAAATATCGTTTTAATTGCAGGTATAATGATATAGATGTTCTTAAACTTTTCGCCTTTCCCTCACGCTCCCCTAAATAATCAAACCCCTGGTATTTCAGGTTGCCGAATGTATTTTTCAGATTTAGTGAAAAGCCGTATTGAGTGCGGGCGGATCTTCTTCCTCTAAAAATAACTTCACTGCTTAAACCGGCGGTAAAGAGGCCGGTAGTAGGTATTGAATAAAAATTCTCTTTCCCGATCACATCCTTCCTGAACTGCGAAAAATCTCCAAATTCTTTACTGTATGAAAGGTCCAGTCCAATTATTCTTAGTTCATATAATGTTGCAGACTGATAAGTGTTAACCGCTGTTTTTACCTGAAAACCACTGATGCTTTTATCATCAAAATGATCGGGATTAGAAAAATCAAGAGAACTGTTGTAATATTTTCCTGCAAAAGCATCCAGGCCATAAGCAAAGTTGAGGTTTTTAAACCGGTGCCCTCTGCTAAAAGCAAGCTGTGCCAGTTCTAAATAATCATTATCAAATCCTAAAGAGCTGCCGGGGTTAGATTCTGTTGCCTGCAATATTCCGCCGCTGATGTAATTAGAAACGGTTATTGAATCAAATGAAGTGGGTTTAGGCATATAATTAAGTAAGCCGATATAAAGCATGGCGGGCTTGTATTTTTTAATTACCGGCCCTGATGTATAACAGGAAGAACAGAAAATAATAAGGAGTAAAAAATAGAAAGGTTTTTTCATATACCGGTTATTTGTTTAACACAACTAAAGTACATGATTTTGGTTTAAAAACACCGTCTAAAACCCGATTATTTTCCGGCTGCATTTTTCGTGTTTAAAAGTCTTTTTCGCATGATTTTAATTATAATTTATTCAAAACCAGCTCTTTTAATTTGTGGCTTAATTTAATATGTCCTATTTTTATCAGTATAAATCACACTTAATTCTAATTAAAAATGAAAAGATTCTCTATTACATCCCTCGTTATTGCAGCATTCGCGTTAAGCTTATTTACTAAACAGGCGTATGGCCAGCAGGCAGACAGCCTAAAGCGGGCAAACCTGAACTACCTGCGCCAAACTTTATCTGTTACAGAACAGAAAGCGGAGCAGGTACAAGTGATATTAAACCAGTACAAAGAAAACGCGAAACTGCTTATTAGTGATAAAAATTTGACCGAAGATACCCGGCGGGCAAAATTTGAACAGCTGGTAGATGATAAAAACAGCAGGCTTAAAAAAATATTAACAGAAGAGCAGAGCAATAAGCTAATTCCTACTACCGAAAGAAGCGGAAACAAGGAACCTCTTATTAGTAAACCTTAAACTTTTTAATATAACTTAAAAACAATGAAAATATGAAAACACTAACTAAAAACACACTGCTTCTGGCCTGCAGCCTGCTGCTGCTCTCGGCCTCCTGCAAAAAAACTAAAACCGGCCTGGGCGCCCTGCCACCCGCTACACAGGACGGTAAAAAAACCTTTGGCTGCTTAATTAACGGGAAAGCTTTTGTAGCTCAATCGAAGCCCTTTACTCAATCACCAGTAACATGCCAATATGGGTATATTGACAATGATATATCAAAAGGACATGATTTTTATGTTATAGGATCAGATAACAAAAGTGATGCAGATAAAATTTTATCAGTAAAAATATATACTAATAAAATAGATATTCAGGAAGGCACTACTTACCAGC
>JBASZP010000431.1:0-3172 GCA_049660965.1 Daejeonella sp.
GGGCGTGCAAGTGGTGTAAAGCCGAATTGTTGATACAGTGTATGTGCATCAGCTGTGCCTAATAACCAACGCCTTAAATTTTGAAGATCAGGGTGAAATTTAATTTCCTCCATTAATAATTTTGATAAACCTTTCCTCCTATAATCAGGAAGAATAAAAACATCAGCCAGGTAAGCAAACGTAGCATAATCTGTTATTAATCTTGCAAATCCTATTTGTTTACTGTAATGATAAACTCCAAAACATAAAGAGTTTTGTATAGATTTTTCTACAATCTCTAAAGGGATATTTTTTGCCCAATAGCTTTCTGTTGACAAAAAATTATGGATGATGGAAATATCCAGTTTTGATTTATCTGTAGAAATAATAATATCCCTCATTTAATCACGCATATTAATATACTGTAAAGGCTGACCAAAATCTTCTTTACGGCAAAGTGCAATTACAGCCTGAAGATCATCTATTTTTTTAGCCTGAACTCGAATTTGATCATCCATTATTGAGGCCTGTACTTTTAATCCGCTGTCTTTAATTTTTTTAACAATTTTTTTGGCAGCTTCTTTATCAATTCCCTCTTTAATTTTAATTTCTTTACGGATCATATTACCCGATGCATATTCTTGTTTACCTAAATCCATACTATTCGGATCAAGATGTTGTTTTACCATTCTGGAAATGATAGAATCCTGAATAGCTTTTAAGTGCATATCATTTTCTGTGACGATGGTAATTTCGTTTGTTTTTTTATCCAGTTCAATAGTGCTTTTAGAATCATTAAAATCATAGCGGTTTAAAATTTCTTTTTTCGCATTGTTTATGGCATTATCAAGTGTTTGAGCATCAATTTTGCTCACAATATCAAAAGTTGGCATATTTATTATTTTTAGTATATTTAGTTTTTATTAATACCTTTAATTTTTATCAAACCATTCAAATAAAGTTATAAAGTTAATAAACCTTAAATCATGAAAACAAATAAAACTAAGACAAGTAAAAAAACAGAAAAAAAATCTGCTAAACGTGCGGTAAAAAAAGAATTAGAGAGTTCTCTAACCTCTAAATTTATGGAAGCTGTTAAAAATTTAGGCCATGATGCCGAAAATTTAACTAAAGAAATTAAGAAAACAAGCAAAGTATTAGCAAAAAAGCTTGCTGAAAAATTTCACGACGTAAAAGAAGCAGTTGAAGAGAAATTGGAAAAGAAAACTGCGAAGCCTAAAAAGAATTTAAAAAAATCAGTAAAAACCGTTAAAAAAGTAATGCCTAAAACTATTGCGAAGGCAGAAAAAGTAGTTGCAAAGGCTACATCTATAGCTTCAAAAGCTAAACCTGCAGTAAAAGCCGCTGTTAAAAAGCCGTTAAGCGTAGCAAATAAAACAGAAAATGTTAAATCTGCTGTAAAGTCCGCTGTGAAACCTGTAAGTGCAGCCGTTAAAGTAGTTTCTAAAACAGTAAATGCTAAGTCTGCAAACGGAAAGGCTGCACCCAAAACAAAAACTCCCGCGGCAACCCCTGCTAAAGCAGCAGAAAGTAAAAAAGTGACTCCTCCCGGGGATGTTAAATCCAATAATTCTCCATTAGAGAATAAATAAATCCTGATGATTTCAGGTTATTTTCCTTAAATTATAATCGTTTTGTTAATATTAAATTAACAAAACGATTATAATCTTTAAAGTCTCAATAGTTAAGTTGTACTAATCTTATGACAACCCTTAAAAACATAATTATCGCTACAATTTTAATAATTGGGTTTTCGCTATTTATCGGATGTTCATATATTACACATGCGTATATAAAAAACTATACTAGCAAACCTGTGGAGATGATCATAAGAAACTCGGAAGGAAAAATGAATTTAAAATATTTAAAAATCTTTTATAAGAATAAGCTATTAAAAATTGGAAATAATACTCTTAAAAAATTGACAGACACTTTACCTATATCCTGGATAGATACCTCTACAGTTTCAATAATAATTCCTGCCAAATCAACTGTAAGCTTTCGTCTACCCAGTGGTGATATGCATTCCTACGATTTATCGGAGGAGATAGTATTAAAACAAGATAATATGGTCGATATTTTATATTCTTATTCAGGTAAAGATCATATTAACATTACGAAATACAAAGAATTGAAAGATTTCCTTGGGTTTCCGTCTACTATTTATTATAATTATAAGGGAGGTAAGTAATTTTCGCCTCTAAAAAATATGCCTTTTTTCACCCTGCAAATTCTTAGAAACAAGTTTTTTATATACAATGCCTGCAAATATTCCGCTTATAAATCGTGAGATCAGCTGGCTGTCATTTAATGATCGGGTTTTACAGGAAGCGGCTGATAAAACAGTTCCATTAGTTGAACGAATTCATTTCCTGGCTATTTTTTCCTCAAATTTGGACGAATTCTATCGCGTTCGGGTTGCAACCCTAAATCGTTTATCAAATTTAAATACCAAAGCTAAAGAGTTATTAGGTTATAACCCTAAAAAAACTTTGAATGAGATAAAAGAGATTGTAGTACGACAAGAGCGTAAATTCAATAATCTTTTTGAAAATGAAATTATAAAAGAACTTGTCGATGAGAAAATTTTTATAATCAATGAACTCCAATTAAATGTATCAAGAGGGCAATTTGTAAGAACTTATTTCAGAGATAAAATTTTACCAACCTTAGTTCCACTTATGTTGAATAAAGGCGAAATTTTCCCTGAATTAAAAGACCGGGCCATTTATTTTTTGGTGAAGTTGAGTAAATATAAAAATAAGGAAAAATCCAGATTTGCCTTAATAGAAATTCCTACAGATGATTTAAACCGCTTTTTGGTTTTACCCGAAACCAATGATCTTAAATTTATTATTTTGCTTGATGATATTATAAGATATTGTTTAGATGATATTTTCTTCATTTTTAATCATGATAAAATTGAAGCCTATTCCATACAGCTAACCCGTGATGCAGAATTGGATCTGGATAAACATATTAGTGAGAAATTTATTGAAGCATTATCTAAGAGCTTACAAAAGCGGGGTAAAGGTAAACCTATGCGTTTATTATATGACAATGAAATGCCCTTGGATATGCTTACTTTTTTAGTAGCGCAGCTAGATCTTAATGCCGATGGTTTAATTCCTGGAAACAGATATCATAACTTTAAAGATTTTATAAACTTTCC
>JBASZP010000432.1:0-12472 GCA_049660965.1 Daejeonella sp.
CTATATCACGTATCAGCAGACCTGGTTTAAGAAAATATGCTGGTGTTGATAATATGCCACGTGTGCTAAATGGTTTAGGTATCGCTATTCTTTCTACTTCTAAAGGTGTAATGACTGATAAAGAAGCTAAGAATTTGAATATAGGTGGCGAGGTTTTATGTTACGTTTATTAAATTATACTGTTATTTTTCATATTAATTTTATAAATTAAATATTTAACATGATCGAAGAATCTTGGAATAAATTTGTAAACCATTTGAAAGTGGAGGACACTGAAAATTTAGAAAAAATAAATCCTCCAGCGACTATAGAACAGCTTGAAAAAGCTAAAGCTGTCCTTGGGCCACTCTTTCATGAAGATCTACAAAAGATTTATAAATTGGCTAATGGCTTTATCCAAGGAGCATACATTTTATCAGATGGTTACCGAATATTACCTATTGATGAAATGTTAGAAAAATCTTTAGACTTAGTCGGGCAAGTTTTAATAACTGACGTAGAGGCAGGGGAATTTAAAAAAATTGATAAAATCAAAATGGTCATTTTCGCTATAGCTAAAGAAGATGATGAAGACATAGAGCAGATTGGATTTTCTTTACGTAGAAATAAAACAGATATTGCTATTTGGTATAAAGAGGGAGGAATTCATAGTTTTGAAGAAGTTGTTGAAACAGGTGAAACCTTCGAAGAATGGTTTAATGATATGTTGGAATATTATTAATAAAGATCAAATATCATTGAATTCTATTATGATATTTAGGAATTTATATCGAGTATAGAAAATAATAAATTTTTAATAAGATTTAGCACTAACACAAAGAATTATGTCAAGAATAGGGAAAGCCCCAATTAGTATTCCAGCCGGTGTTATTATTTCAGTTTCTGAAACTAACACGGTGACGGTAAAAGGCCCCAAAGGTGAATTAACCCAGGATGTAGATACTGATATTAAAATTTCTCAGGAAGAAGGAAACCTGATCGTTTCTCGTCCAACTGAGCAAAAACGTCATAAAGCATTACATGGTTTATATCGTTCATTAATTAATAATATGGTTATTGGTGTTACAGAGGGATATAAATTACAACAAGAATTAGTAGGTGTAGGTTATCGTGCAACAAATGTTGGTAACACATTAGATATGGTTTTAGGATATTCTCACCATTATGTGTTTGAATTACCTAAAGAAATTAAAGTTGAGACTACTGCAGAAAAAGGTAAGAATCCAACCATCATATTAGAAAGCATTGACAAGCAATTGTTAGGACAAGTAGCGGCAAAAATACGCTCGTTACGTGTTCCGGAACCTTATAAAGGTAAAGGTATTAAGTTTGTTGGTGAAGTGTTAAGAAGAAAAGCAGGTAAATCAGCAGCTAAAAAATAATCATCATGGCAGGAATTAAATCATCTCGCAGAGAGCGAATAAAAACAGGAATAAGAAAGAGGCTAACTGGTTCTGCTGAACGTCCACGTTTATCTGTTTACAGAAGTAACAAAGGAATTTACGCACAGATTATCGATGATAATAGCGGTAAAACCTTGGTTTCAGCATCATCTTTAGCAAAAGATTTTACTGCAAACGGAAATAAATCTGAACAATCAAAAGCAGTAGGTAAAGCAGTTGCTGAAAAAGCATTAGCCGCAGGTGTTAATCAGGTTGTTTTTGATAGAAATGGTTATTTATATCACGGCCGTGTGAAATCATTGGCTGAAGGTACCCGCGAAGCTGGTCTAATATTTTAATCTGAAAGAGCATGTCAACTATTAATATAAAAAGAGTAAAATCAAGCGAGATTGAATTAAAAGATCGTTTAGTTAGCATCCAGCGTGTTGCTAAAGTTACCAAGGGTGGACGTACCTTCAGTTTTTCTGCTATTGTTGTAGTGGGTGATGAAAATGGTGTAGTAGGATATGGCCTTGGTAAAGCAAAAGAGGTTACTGAAGCAATTGCTAAAGGAATTGATGATGCAAAGAAAAACTTGGTAAAAGTCCCGATTATTAACGGAACGGTACCTCATGAGCAATATGGAAAATATTCCGGCGGATTTGTATTCATTAAACCTGCGGCGCCTGGTACAGGTGTAATTGCCGGTGGTGCTATGCGTGCAGTATTGGAAAGTGCCGGTGTTCATAATGTATTGGCAAAATCAAAAGGTTCGTCAAACCCGCATAACGTGGTTAAAGCAACAGTATTAGCCTTATCACAATTACGTGATGCTTATACAGTAGCTCAGCAACGTGGCGTGGATTTAAATAAAGTTTTTAACGGATAATCATCATGGCTAAGATTAAAATAACACAAATAAAAAGCGTTATCGATAGAAGCGAGCGCCAAAAAAGAACTATCCAGGCTTTAGGTTTAAGAAAAATCAATCATTCTATAGAAGTTGAAGCTAATCCGGCTATTATCGGAATGATAAGAGCAGTTAATCATTTAGTAGCAGTAGAAAGTATCTAATTATGAACTTAAGTAATTTAAAACCTGCAGAAGGTTCAACAAAAAAAAGAAAACGGATCGGTCGTGGTACCGGCTCTGGTCGTGGTGGTACATCCACACGTGGTCATAAAGGCGCTGGTTCGCGTTCTGGTTATACCAGTAAAGTTGGTTTTGAAGGAGGCCAAATGCCTTTGCAACGCCGTGTACCTAAAGTAGGCTTTAATCCTATTAATCGCATAGAATATGTAGGTATTAATTTAGATGCCTTACAACTATTAGCTGAAAAATATAATTTATCAGTTATAAACTTTGATACATTAAAAGAGCATGGATTAGCTTCAAAAAACGATCTCATTAAGATTTTAGGTCGTGGTGAAGTTAAATCTAAACTTGAAGTAACAGCACATGCATTTTCAGCTACAGCTCAAAAAGCTATAGAAGCTGTTGGTGGGGCCATAGCTAAATTGTAATATTATAGATGAAGAAGCTTTTTGCAACCTTATCCAATATCTGGAAAATTGAAGATCTGAGAGCCCGGATTTTATTCACACTCTTATGTCTTTTAATTTATAGAATAGGATCATTCATAGTATTACCTGGTGTAAATGCGGCCACTCTGCATACTCAGGCTAAAGAAGGGTTACTTGGTCTTTTAAATATGTTTGCAGGAGGATCTTTTTCAAGAGCTTCCATTTTTGCATTGGGTGTAATGCCATATATATCAGCTTCTATAGTAGTTCAGTTACTAGGTATTGCAGTTCCTTACTTTCAAAAACTACAAAAAGAAGGAGAAAGCGGTCGCAAAAAAATTAATCAGGTAACACGGTATTTAACCATTATTATCACCTTATTACAGGCAACGGCGTACGTACGTTCTCAAATAAGTCCTGATGCAAAAATGATGGCTGAGCCTTTGTTTACCATTTCTTCTATGTTCTTTTTAACAGCAGGCACCATGTTTGTTATGTGGTTGGGAGAAAAAATAACTGATAAAGGAATTGGAAATGGTATTTCCCTGATCATTATGGTTGGAATTATAGCCCAGTTACCTTTTGGTGTAACTTCCGAATTTGCATCCCGCATGGGCGGACAAGGTGGATTAATTCCTTTTATCGTTGAAATTGCAGCCTTGTTTTTGGTGGTTATGTTTACCATACTTATTGTACAGGGTGTTAGAAAAATTCCTGTACAATATGCCAAAAAAATTGTAGGAAGCAAACAATACGGAGGCGTTCGTCAGTACATTCCTTTAAAAGTAAATGCTGCCGGTGTAATGCCAATTATATTTGCTCAGGCAATTATGTTTATACCTGGTACCATCGGAACATATTTCCCAAGTACACAATCAGTTTTATCATCATTCAGTGACATAAACTCATTAGCGTATAACCTTACGTTTGCATTTATGATCATTGCCTTTACCTTTTTCTATACTGCCATAACTGTTAACCCGGTTCAAATGTCAGATGATATGAAGAAGAACGGCGGTTTTGTTCCGGGTGTTAAACCAGGTAAAACTACAGGAGAGTATATTGATGGCGTAATTTCTAAAATCACTTTACCAGGATCTATATTTCTTGCAATGATTGCCATTATGCCTTCAATTGCAATTATTTTAGGAATAAACAGTCAATTTGCACATTTTTATGGAGGTACTTCACTGCTAATTTTAGTTGGTGTGGTATTAGACACCTTACAACAAATTGAAAGCCATTTATTAATGCGTCATTATGATGGATTAATGCAAACCGGCAGAATTAAAGGACGTAATCCGGTTTCTGCTGGTGGTCCGGTAATTTAAATATGTCAAAAATCTATTATAAGTCTATTGAAGAAATAGAACTAATAAGAGAGAGTTCTTTGCTTCTTTCAAAAACACATGCCGAAGTTGCCAAAGCAATTAAACCGGGTGTAAAAACTATAGAGTTAAATACCATTGCCCAAACCTACATACATGATCATGGTGGCATTCCATCTTTTCTGAATTATGGCGGTTTTCCATATACCTTATGCGTTTCTTTAAATGACCAGGTAGTTCACGGGTTTCCCGGTACTTATGAATTGAAGGATGGTGATATTGTTTCTGTAGATTGCGGGGTTATTTTAAACAATTATTATAGTGATTCTGCTTATACTTATCCTGTTGGTAAAGTTAAGCCTGAAATACTTCAGCTACTTGAAGTTACCAAAGAATGTTTAGAAATTGGAATTAGTAAAGCAGTTGTTGGAAACAGAACAGGAGATATAGGTTTTGCCATACAAAATTATGCTGAACAACACGGTTTTGGAGTAGTGAGAGAATTAGTAGGGCACGGAGTTGGAATAAAAGTTCATGAAAAGCCCGAAATTCCAAACTATGGAAAACGCGGAACAGGAACGAAGCTGGAAGAAGGGATGGTCATAGCGATTGAGCCGATGATCAATTTGGGAAAGGCTGGTGTTAAATTCTGGAAAGACGGCTGGACCGTAAGCACAACAGATGGAAAACCATCAGCACATTTCGAACATACTTTAGCTGTAAAAAAAGGCAAAGCAGATGTACTTTCATCTTTTAGTTACATTGAAGAATTTTTAAAACAAAAAGATTAAATATTGAAATTTTTTATTTAATTTTGCATCCCTGTTAAGATAGGGTTAATTGAATGAAAATCAATAAAATATATGGCCAAACAGGCTTCAATTGAACAAGACGGAATAATTAAAGAGGCATTATCTAATGCAATGTTTCGTGTAGAACTGGAAAACGGTCACGAAATCATCGCACATATTTCAGGTAAAATGCGAATGCACTATATCAAAATTTTACCGGGAGATAAAGTAAAATTAGAAATGTCGCCATACGATTTGAGTAAAGGCAGAATAACGTATAGATATAAATAAGATGAAGGTTAGATCATCAATAAAAAAACGCAGCGCTGATTGTAAGATCATTCGCCGTAAAGGAAAACTTTTTGTGATCAACAAAAAAAATCCTAAATATAAACAACGTCAGGGGTAGTTAAATTTTTGAAGGAAAGAAGAAATGATAGATTGAAAGAATGATAGAAGGAAAGAATGTCATTTATTCATTCTAAAATTTACTCATTCAATCATTAAAATATAAATATGGCAAGAATAGCAGGTATTGATTTACCAAGAAACAAAAGAGGAGAAATAGGACTTACTTACATTTTCGGTATTGGCCGGTCAACTGCACAACGCATTTTGAATACAGCAGGTATTAGTTATGATGTTAAAGTACAGGATTGGAGTGATGATCAGCTGGCATCAATTCGTGGTCTTATTAATGATGAGATCAAAGTTGAAGGCGCTCTTCGTTCTGAAGTTCAATTGAATATTAAACGTTTAATGGACATTGGTTGTTATCGTGGTTTACGTCACCGTAAAGGTTTACCTGTTCGTGGTCAGCGTACCAAGAACAACTCACGTACACGTAAGGGTAAACGTAAAACTGTTGCAAACAAAAAGAAGGCTACTAAATAATAAACAGATTTGAGATGTTAGATTTGAGATATGAGACAAACATATCTGATTGGCCTTCTCAACAAAGAAAAAGATAATATAGATAGAAGCATAAGTAAGTAGATTCGAACAATCTCAATACTCAATACTCATATCTCAATTCTAAATAAAAAATGGCTAAAACTAAAAAAGTAACCAAAAAACGTGTTGTTGTTGTAGAACCAATTGGCGAAGCACACGTTAACGCTACATTCAATAATATCATTATCACTTTAACCAATACCCAGGGGCAAACCATTTCATGGTCATCTGCCGGTAAAATGGGATTTAAAGGATCAAAGAAAAATACACCGTACGCTGCCGGTCAGGCTGCTTCAGATTGTGCTAAAGTAGCGCATGATTTAGGTTTACGTAAAGTACAGGTTTTTGTTAAAGGTCCGGGTTCAGGCCGTGAGTCCGCTATCCGTACCTTACAAACTTCAGGTATTGAAGTAACCACTATACAAGACATTACACCATTACCACATAATGGCTGTCGTCCTCCAAAGAGAAGAAGAGTATAAATAAATAGTAATTAATAATCAGTTTTAAAGCTAAGATTCGGCAACTATAGGTTGTTTGATACTTTAAAAACAAACAAAAATGGCAAGATATACCGGACCAAAATCCAAAATCGCCCGTAGATTCAGAGAACCAATTTTCGGTCCTGATAAGGCATTAGAAAGAAAAAATTACCCTCCAGGCATGCACGGTACCTCCAGAAAAAGAGGTAAGCAATCTGAATTTGCGGTGCAGTTAATGGAAAAACAAAAAGTTAAACATACTTATGGTGTGTTAGAGCGTTATTTCGAAAACCTGTTCCATAAATCTTCATCAAAAGAAGGTATTACCGGCGAAAATTTGTTAAAATTCCTCGAAGCCAGATTAGATAATACCGTTTACCGTTTAGGTATTGCCCCAACCCGCTCTGCTGCCCGTCAGTTAGTTGGCCATAAGCACATTACTGTAAATGGCGAAATCGTAAATATCGCATCATACTCCTTACGTGCCGGTGATGTTATTGCCGTGCGTGAACGTTCTAAAACATTAGAAACCGTAGCGAATTCTGTTGCAGGCAGAACGATCAATAAATTCAGCTGGTTAGAATGGGATGCAAATTCTTTAACAGGAAAATTTTTGAACTATCCAAGCCGTGATGAAATTCCTGAAAATATCAAGGAAAACCTAATCGTCGAATTATACTCTAAATAGTAATGTTTAGTTTTAACAATCTGGTTTAAGGTTGTTAAACTCTTATACATTTAACATTAATAATTAAAATTAATATAATCAATGGCAATCTTAGCATTTCAGAAACCTGATAAAGTTATCATGCAGAAATCTTCGGATTTCGATGGAACATTTGAATTCAGGCCATTAGAGCCGGGTTTCGGTGTTACAATTGGTAATGCCTTACGAAGAATTCTTTTATCTTCTTTAGAGGGTTTTGCAATAACTTCGGTACGCTTTTCAGGCGTATCTCATGAGTTTTCTACAATTAAAGGAGTGGTTGAAGATGTAACCGAAATTATTCTTAATTTAAAACAAGTTCGTTTTCATAAAACCGGAGATTCTGGTGATTCTGAAAAAATATTCGTAATCATTAACGGTCAGGATAAATTTACTGCCGGTGATATTACCAAGTTCTCCAACAATTTTACCGTGTTAAATTCTGATATGGTAATTTGTAATATGGAACCATCGGTTACTTTAGAGCTTGAACTAACTGTAAACAAAGGACGGGGTTATATTGCGGCAGAAGAAAATAAAAATACAGAGGCCGCCCTTGGTGTAATTGCAATCGATTCGATATATACGCCAATTAAAAATGTAAAATATACCATTGAGAACTTCCGCGTTGAGCAAAAAACGGATTATGAGAAATTGGTTCTGGATATTACAACCGACGGATCCATTCACCCGGAAAATGCGTTAAAAGAAGCCGCAAAAATTCTTATCCATCATTTCATGTTATTTTCTGATGAGAATATCATGTTAGAGGCCCAGGCTAAAGAAGAAACGAAAGAAGTTGATGAGGAAACCTTACACATGCGTAAGATCCTTAAAATGGAACTGGTTGACCTTGATCTTTCTGTACGGGCATTAAACTGTTTAAAAGCAGCCGACATACGTACGCTGGCAGACCTGGTATCTTATGATGTAGCCGATATGCTTAAATTCCGCAACTTTGGTAAAAAATCATTAACAGAAATCCAGGACCTGGTAAAATCTAAAAATTTATCTTTTGGTATGAATTTATCAAGATTTAAATTAGATGAAGATTAATCATATCCCGAAAAGGAATTTTTTAATATAAATTATTTATTAAGCGAACAAACTGCATAATTCCCGATCCCGAATATACAAGGTTGATTGACGGTATGCACGTGCAAAACACAACAAAACAATGAGACACGGAAAAAAGAATAACCATTTAAGCCGTACAGCCAGTCATCGCAAGGCGATGCTTGCCAACATGGCTTCTTCGCTTATATTACACAAGCGCATTACTACAACACTTGCAAAAGCAAAAGCTTTGCGTGTGTATGTTGAACCTATTATTACCAAAGCTAAAGATGATACTACGCATTCCCGTCGTACCGTATTTAGTTATTTGAAAAATATAAAAGTAAAACAGCAAAACGGCGAAATTGCAAATGTGATTAATATACTCTTTCGCGAAGTTGCCGAAAAGGTAGCCAGCCGCCCGGGAGGTTATACACGTATTCTTAAAATGGGTAACCGTTTAGGCGATAATGCATCTATGGCTTTAATTGAACTGGTTGATTTTAATGAAGTTTACAAATCAGGAGATGCAGGTGTTGAGAAAAAATCAACCCGCCGCCGTGGTTCAAAAGCTAAAAAAACTACTGATGCTCCAGTAACTGCAACTAAAGCTGTAAAGGAAGATAAAGAAGTTGAAACTGCTGAAGCAATTACAGAAACTAAAGTTGAGGTACAGGAAGAAGTGACAGAAACAGAAGTTAATACCCCGGAAGAAACCCCTGCCGCTGATGTTCCTCCTGTAGCAGAAGAAGGTGAAGAAGATACGGAAACAAAATAGTAAGGTATAAAGAATCAAATTCTTTTAGAACATAAACAGAAAGCCCGGTTTTAAACCGGGTTTCCTGTTTTACAGACAATCTTAAATTAAGTTTTAATCATTACAGTTTTTTGGTGCTGCTGTACTATTTAAGACCATCGCTATTATATAAACACAATAAATAAGAAGTAAACTATCCTCCAAAATCTTCTTATCGCCCGGGTATTTATTCGAAAGTGTTTACCCTGTTAGAATAAGGAATATTCTTATTTATTTAGGCATTATCCTTATTTACACAGTACCCATTCATATTTATATTCTCTTTAACCCTATTTATATTGTAATAAACCCTATTTACATTCTTTTTAACCTTATTTACATTGTAGCTAACCCTGTTTACATTCTCTTTAACCCTGTTTACATTGTAGTAAAACATGTTTATATTCTCTTTAAACCTATTTACATTGTAATAAACCATGTTTACATTCTTTTTAACCATACTTACATTGTAGCTAACCATATTTACATTCTCTTTAACCCTATTTACATTGTAATAAATCATGTTTACATTCTTTTTAACCCTATTTATATTGTAGCTAACCATGTTTACATTTTCTTTAACCTTATTTACATTATTATAAATCCTATTTACATCATAATTATACCTATTTATTTGAAACTTGTGTGTACATGGAAAAAAGCTAATATAATTGTAAAACCTGATTCCTATATATTAAAAAGCCGTATGTGAAGCAGAAATGTATTTATTTAGTATTTGATTATACCTGTCTTTATTGTTTAATTGTTGATATATACCAGATTTTGAAATAAAAAATAAGGGTATAATAAAAAATAGTTCAGGTTTATTTATTATCTGAAATGATCATTCATTATCTTTACTTTAGATCATAACAAGTTTATTTATTTACCCGATTACAGATTATGACCTTAGTAAAAGTAAATTTTTCCAGGGTTTCTGCGCCTGCTTTCCTGGCAGATGCCAGACACATTCATTTCAGTATGACTAATAACAGCAATTTTCCTGATCCGGAACCGGGACTGGATGAATTGCAGGAATGTATAGATGAATATAGCGCAGCCCTTGATAACATGGGAAATGGAATGGGCGCTACTCTTATCAGGGATGATAAACGGAAAAAACTTCAAAAGAAATTGAAAATCCTGGGTTATTATGTGGAAAAAATAGCCGGCGATAACAGGATTATAGCAGAAAGTTCGGGCTTTAAATTAAGAAGTAAGTGGTGCCGTATAGGCATACTGGAAAAAGGATCTAATTTAAGAGCGACGCCTGGTCCTGTTAAGGGCAGTATTAAATTAAGGATAAATAAGATACGGGGCGCAAGAATATACCAGTTTGAATATAAATTAAGCTCGGACAACAGTAATGATAATTGGAAAGTTGCCACTGCCACTAAAACTTCAGTTATCATCAGCGGCCTAATAAGCGGACAGGAATATGCTTTCAGGGTAGCGGGAATTGGCACTAATCCTGTTCGGGTTTATTCTGATGAGGTCAGGAGTTTTGTTTTGTAAAATGGGGATGTTTGCAGGGAAAACATATTTTGTGAATTAGGAAATGATTTACTCAATATTTTATTAAAAGTTTTATATGTTTGAATTACCTGCAATATCGCAGGATATAAAAGGAAACTACATGTCATTACTACAACTTCAAGACAAGGCTGACGCAATAGACAAAATTGTTAAGAGCACAATTAAATCAGATACACCGAACACTGAGCCCATTACTGATGGTATTATTGACATTGAAAAATATTTTAATGCCAAATTTAAAATCCTTTGGATACTTAAAGAGCCATATGATAGTTACAATGAAGACGGAATACCTTGCGGCGGCAATTGGTGTTTAAAAGAACTTATCCGCGAAAAACGGAATATAGAAGATTTTAAAGGAGAACAAGGTTGGAAAACATTTGAACCAATGATTTATGTTTCTTGGAGTATTTTGAATAATTTCTCTTCATGGGATTACATTCCTAATGTTGAAACTGACCCAACAATACTGAATACTCTTGAAAACATTGCATATATTAATGTGAAAAAGCTTCCGGGATATAAGACCAGCAGTTCTTTGGTAATTGAAGATGCTTATAAACAATATAAGGAGATTCTTTTAAAACAGATTGAGGATTATAATCCCGATATTATTATTGGGGGTGGGACTTTACATCACTTCTTTTCAGATTTAGGATTTACGAGGGAACAAATGCAACAAAGCGAGAATACTCCTTATTACATTTTAAAAAATAATAAAATTTATATTGATACCTATCATCCGGCAAACAGGGGAAATAGAGAAGAATATTGCCAAGGTATTATTAATGCTGTTAAAATTTGGGCTTCCGACCTAAACCCTTAGGTACTAGCGGGTATAGAAATTTTTATGTCTATCCTGCTATTTAAGAAAGTAACATGAAATGATTTTAAACTTATAAGTCAATTCCAAAACAAGATAATTTGATTGTAGTACTGTAAGCCGCAAAATCATTGGAAGATATAATCTGCATAAAAGCATATTCACCTATTTCAATTGATTCTGGTAATAATATTTCATAAATACCATCTTTAACTTTTTTAAATTCTAATTTAACAAAAGATGAGCTTACATCAATTGATTTTCCTCCCATAGTCATCTTAAAACGTAAAAATTGTCTTCTGTCTTTTTTAGAAATACCTTTCGATAATAATAAAACATCTTTAGGGTCAGTATTTGCTCCATCTAATTTTATTATAAATTTAGGAATTAAATTTTTAGACAATCTGGTTGAAGATTTTGGATTATAAGCCGAATAATAAGTTTCAGAACCTGAATATCCAATTCCAGGCATTTTAACATCTATATTTCCATCAGAACGCTCAATAGATTCTAATATATTATTTTGTAATAAAATATAAGGCCTTCCAGGAAATTCAGGATCTGGTGAATTTTGCGCTAATGATAAACTGCTTAGAGTAGTAGAAATCAATAAAAGTATTAATTGTTTCATTTTATAAAATTAGGGGTTAATAATAGTCTTTATTCAAAATGAAAATAGGTTTTTTAGCACTTTTAATTAAAATCCCAATTTTACTTTAAATAAGTGTTATACTTTAGTGAATTAAATAAGGACTGAAAAGTATTCACCTACATAAATCTAAATAATTTTCTTATTTCTCCATCTGTTCAATTACCGCCTGGGTAACCCCTGTAAAGGAGAAACCGCCATCGTGAAAAAGGTTTTGCATGGTGACCATTTTGGTGAGGTCTGAGAATAAAGAAACCGTATAATCAGCGCATTGCTCTCCGGTTGCATTTCCTAATGGCGACATTTTTTCGGCATAATTGATAAAGCCATCAAAACCTTTTACACCGGAACCTGCCGTAGTACGTGTTGGCGATTGTGATATGGTATTGATACGCACATGTTTTTTAATACCATACTGGTAACCAAAACTGCGGGTAATACTTTCT
>JBASZP010000433.1:0-9288 GCA_049660965.1 Daejeonella sp.
GTAAAAACTGCCCGTATAAACTAAGCTTATCCAGCAATTCATATTTCCCGGTCAAACCCAGCACCGCGTTATCCGGCGAACCGCTCATCGCTTCAAGCGGACGAAGAAAGATCAGCGGATTAGCATAAGCCCAGTCAAAGCCACGCCGGTTTCCCTCATCATCATACTCACCCCATATAATCGCATCAAAAAACCCAATAGATAAACGTTTGTTTACATTCCAGTCCAGGTAATGAAAAACCCCACCTTTTTTACGATACCCCGCATCATAAGAGAACCGCTTGGCGGACGGATCCTGCAAAGAAGCCCACATAGACATGTATTGTACATTACCCAAATTAGCCGTCAGCTTAACAAAAGGGTAATTGCTCGCATAATCAGATAAAAGCATAGACCGGTAACCATCCCCTATAAAAGTTTTATCCTGCCCCGCAGTAATATTCACATACTTTACCGGTGTATAAGAAAGCAAAGCCGTTACATACGACCAGTCTTTCATTTCTTTATCTCCCTTACTCCTGTCATACGACTGGCCGGGAATTACATCAATGGCATTTACATATTTATTATAATATTCCGGAAACCTGCCTTGGTTTTCGTACCCGCTGGTATAGAATGAAAACTTACTGCCTACCGTTCCCCCAAACTGATACCCCCGTGAGTTTAACCATGTGTTTTTATGTCCATTAATATCCCGGCCAACTGAAAGATCAGGAAGTATATCCCCGTAAAAAGTATAATCTTCTTTATTAACTTCAATAAGATGTTCATTAAATATCTTTCTGATAAACCAATTCTTTTTGGTCGTGTCAATTCCAAAGCTAAGCGCAGATCTAACACTTTCTCCCGACAGGCTATCATCCAAAAAGCAGGGTTTTAATGAAGTATGTGTATTGGTATTTGGACTATAGCTATCCCGGTCAAACTTTTGGTAAAACTGGAAAGAATAAGGTAAAATTTGATGAAGGGTTTGAGCGTGTGCAGATGTAAGCAATATGATGGTAAAGCAAAATATAAATAAACCATTTTTCATTTCTATTTTATATATAGTGTAGAATTTTTTAAAGATAACATAATTAGAATTTTAAAGCTGAATTCAAATAATATAACCGTTAAAGTAAATTATTCTAAATTTGCCCAAGTAAAAACGCTAACTTAAAATACAATAGGATCAGCGTATTTGTTTAGAATTAAAAAACCTGTTGTTAACCTAAGCAGAACATTAAAGAACTTAAAGTGTGAAATTTAATGCTGGAAATGGATTGTAGAATTTGTGAAAACAAAGAAAACAATAAGCTAGTTAAGGTAAAGGAGATGATGTTTGGATTTAGAGATGAGTTTGATTATCTTGAATGTTCAGCATGTGGATGTATTCAAATTTTAAAAATTCCCACAAATCTCTTAAAGTATTATCCTGAAAATTATTACTCTTTTAATAATGTGGATGAAAGCCAATATATCAACCAATCCCTAAAAATCAGGATGAAAAAAAGATTGGTCAATTATTATATTGGTCAATATAATATAATAGGTAAATTACTATCCTATCTATTCAAAAATCCTCTTCCGGGAATATCAGGCAAGCTAATAAACCATCACTCAAAAATATTAGATATTGGATGTGGAACAGGAGAAATACTTCTAATTATGAAGGGATTAGGTTTTACTAATTTAACAGGTGTAGATCCTTTCATAAAAGCAGATATAAATTATCAGGGCGGACTTAGTATATTAAAAAAAGAAATAGAAGAGATTCAAGATACATTTGATTTTATAATGCTCCACCATTCTTTTGAACACATGGATTTTCCTTTAAAAAAACTACAAACAATCTATAATTTATTAAACCCTAAGTCCTATGCCTTAATTCGTATTCCAGTAGCTTCATCATTTGCCTGGAGAAAATATCAGGCTAATTGGGTACAACTTGACGCACCCCGTCATTTTTATCTTCATACCATAAAAAGTATTCGGGTTTTAGCTGAAAAGGTAGGATTTATTTTAAAAGATATACAATTCGATTCAACTGAATTTCAATTTAAAGGGAGTGAAATGTATTTGAGAAATATACCATTACATTCTGAAAATAATATTTTCGATAAAAACACATTGAAATCATTTTCAGATCATGCAAAGAAATTAAACACCATCAAAGATGGAGACCAGGCCTGTTTCTATCTATATAAGGAATAGTTGAAATAAAATTTAGTGTAAATAACAGTTAAGATATAGTGTATACCCTGCTTTGTGGATTACTTTTATCAGAACTTTTAATTACACTTCAATATTGAATAATTCTTTTGCCTATGCAACAATTTTAAATAGCTAATAATCTAAATGAGAATTAATAAAACAGATGTAATATGGAATTTAGGAGCTACTTTGCTCAGAGCAGCATCTGGTATATTTATGCTACCCTTAGTTCTGTACATATTATCTGCCGAAGATGTTGGTCTCTGGACAGTATTTGTAACAGTAGGTTCATTCACTCTTCTACTTGATTTTGGATTTAGTATGGCCTTTACACAGAATGTAACTTATATTTTCAGCGGAGTGAAAGATCTCAGATCAACAGGGCATGAACTTGTTAAAGAAAATAAAGAGATCGATTATAGTTTGCTGAAAGGATTAATAATAGTCATGCGTCGTTATTATTTAATTATGGCCTTAGTGCTCCTTTTGTTATTACTTACTGCCGGTAGTTTTTATATCTATTCAGTTTTAAAAAATTATAACGGGAATTATAATCTGGCATTAATCTCATGGATGTTGTATATTTTTTTAACAGTATACCAGTTATATACACTTTATTATGATGCATTGATGCAGGGAAGAGGATTAGTAAAGCGACTAAAACAAATCATTATTATTTCTCAGGTACTCGAAATAGCAGTTGTTGCTATTTCATTAATAGCAGGATTGGGAATATTCTCAATGGTAATGGGTAAAACAGTTTCGGTTTTCATTAATCGAATCCTCTCTCATAACGCATTTTTTGATAAAGGCCTCGTTCAGATTTTAAAATTACAAACTGCTTATTCTCCAAAAAAACTATTTAAAGTAATTTCACCCAATGCTATAAAAATTGGAATTACTTCAGCAGGTGCGTTTATGATTCAAAAATCATCTTTTTTTATTGGCTCTTTATTTCTGACTTTGCCAGATCTTGCTTCTTATGGTATTACCCTACAGGTATTAAGCCTTCTGGCAGCGGTTTCCAATATTTATATTAGTACTTATTTGCCTGAAATAACCTTTCACAGGATAAAAGATGATAAACAAAAGATCAGGAAATTTTATATAAACGGCTTATTAGTTATAGTCTCTTTTTATTTAGCTGGTCCAGCTTTTTTACTTGCCTTAGGTAATCCGGTTTTAGAAATCATTAACAGCAAAACTTTTTTTGTAGCCCGGCCTGTTATGATTCTTGCCTTATTGGTTTCAATTATAGAAACTAACTTAGGAATGGCCGGAACAATATTACACACAAAAAACGAAGTTCCCTTTTTCAAAGCATCTATTTTTTCCGGTGCCGCTATTTTCATTCTTATGTTTCTTAGTTTTGAATTTACGGATCTGGGATTATATGGAATGGTTTTGGTGCCTCTGATTGTAGACTTGGCCTACCAGGGCTGGAAATGGCCGCTTCAGGTATGTCGTGAGTTTGAAATTGGTTTCTCAGATTTTACAGATAATATTAAATATTGGTTCTTAAAAAAAGCAGTTTAATGCTGTAGTTGGATTATAAAAAGAATATGTCAAAATCTGTAGCACTTATATTACTTAACTGGAATACTTCAGACCATATAATAGCTTGTGTTACTTCTCTTGAAAAATATTGTGACAGACAAAATTTTGATATCATAATAGCAGATAACGGATCAACCGATGAATCCGTAAGTAAATTACAACTCAGATTCCCTGATCATATTTACATTAATAATAAAGAAAACCTTGGTTTTGCCGAAGGAAATAACAGAGCCATGCAATATAGTATTGACCAGGGTTATATTTATTCGCTTCTGCTAAATCCTGATACTACGGTTGAACAGGATATTGTATCTGCTCTTCTTAACTACCTTAATGATAACTCCAATGCCATAGCTGTACAACCGGCAATTTATTGGTTACATCAGCCAGATAAGTTATGGAATGGGGCCATGTATTTCAATTCATTCCTGGGAATTACTTACTCTAAGAGAACAGTTAAGAAGGAAGCAAATAGTGTGGATTGGCTTAGCGGTTGTTGTTTTTTGATAAGGAATGAAGCATTGAAAACAACAGGCCTGTTTAATAAAGAATTCTTTATGTATTATGAAGATGTTGACCTTTCATTCAGACTTCGGCAGAAATCATTTGAACTACATTACTTATCCTCATGTAAAGTTTTCCATGAGGCAGGAGTAGCTGGTAAATTACTAAAAAAGAGTAAAGAAGGCACTTTAAACCCTGTAATACATTATTACATTTGCCGTAATAAGATATGGTTTTTGCGCCGGTATAGTAACCCAATATTTTATCCTTTTGTAATTCTATATAATTCTGCCTATTATTCTTCTTTACTTTTTTATTTAATGATACGCCGAAGATGGAAAAAATTAAACTATGTACTTAAAGGATTAAAGGACGGGATAATTACTCCCCAAATTAAGATATGGAAAAATTAAAAACAAATATCTTATTACATTTAGTAATAATTGAGATATTCGGACAATTCAATAATCACAAATAGTATTTCATATTCAGTTCTAACTAAATGAAATTATTAATTTTTAGAATAATAGATATTCTTTTCTTTCCATTTACAGTTCTTACTGCACTTTGGCTTAAATTTCTAACCACTATAGGATTGTATAAAACAATCATCGGCCGACGGACTTTTTTGTTCTTCGGGGTTCTTCCTGTGAGAGATCATTATTATCAACCCTTAATAAATCCTGAGAAACATATAGAAAAATCACTACGCACTAATCGGTTTTTACCGGGTATAGATTTAAATACAGAATACCAACTTGAACTTTTAAGCAAATTCAACTATAATGAGGAATTATTGACATTTCCCATTGAAAAAACTACCAATAAGTTATGGTTTTATTATAATAATGGATCTTTCGGATCAGGAGATGCAGAATATTTATATAATATATTAAGATATTATAAACCGGCAAAGCTAATTGAAATCGGTTCAGGCAATTCTACGCTAATTGCGATAAAAGCATTAGAAAGAAATAAAGAAGAAAATCCTGCTTATTCTTTTGAACATGTTTGTATAGAACCTTATGAACAACCTTGGTTAGAAGAATCTGGAGTAATTATTAAGCGGAAGAAAGTAGAAACAATAGACATATCTTTATTCGAATCATTAAATCGTAATGATATTCTTTTTATAGACTCCTCGCATATTATACGTCCTCAGGGAGATGTTTTGTTTGAATATTTAGAAATCTTACCTGTTTTAAAATCAGGAGTTATTATTCATATACATGACATTTTTACTCCCCGTGATTATCCTGATGATTGGATATTAAAAGAACACAGACTATGGAATGAACAATATTTACTGGAAGCGTTTCTCAGTTTAAATAATAGCTTTGAAATAATTGGTGCTTTAAATTATTTAACCCATCATTATAGAGAAGCGCTTTCAGTTAAATGCCCTGTTTTTGCCAAGCAGAAAAACAGAGAACCCGGCTCTTTATGGATAAGAAGAAAATAGATTTTAATTCATTCTAAACCATCATTCAAAAGATTAAATAACATGTTTATTTTTCCAATAATATATTTTTCATCTTTTTTACTAGCGGTTAAGGAGCTGATACAGAAAAATAAAGAGGGAGTACTCCTGTTTTTAATATTCGGATTACCTATTTATACCACCAGCCTTTCCATTGTTTTTCAAACAGGTTTTCGCAGTATGTTACCCTTAATACAATCTTCTAAAGAGGTCATTGTTTTAATAATGCTTGGTATAAGTATATGGGAACTAAAAAGAAAAATCAAGCTGCAACTAATAGATTATCTCGTATTTGCATATCTGGTATATACCTTATTATATGTTTTTTTACCAATAGGACAGTATGGTTTTTTTAATAAACTACTCGCTTTTAAAAGCAGCACTTTCTTTGTATTTATTTATTTAGCCGGGCGATTATTGAATATCAGTGAAATTTACATCAGCAAATATTTTCATTATATTCTACTCGTTGCAATTGCTGCAACCCTGTTGTTGGCTTTTGAAAAAATGAACAATCAGCATTTTCAAACCTTAACAGGATATGCAGATTTAAATTATTATTACTTTAACCAGGAGCCTACCGGAAATTATGATTTAAGCTGGACATTTGAAACATCAACAGGATTAAAGCGGTTTGCCAGCTTCTTTTCCAGTCCCCTGGAATATGCCGCTGCAACCTTACTCTCTTTGGCTGTTATTATGGGTCTATATACCACTCAGAATAATAAAATAAAACTTGATACTTTTGGGATAATTGCACTTATATCTACTCAACTAGCTATATTTTTTGCAATTTCCAGAGCCTCTTTAATCAGTTATTTTATTATGGTGTATTTATACGCGTGGATCACCAGAAATAGAAATATTCTCAATTACATTCATATTGGTTTAATTGCAGTTATTCTATATTTTATATTCTTTTTGTTCTTTATCAATCCCGATTTATATGAATTTATCTATGAAACCGTCACCTTTACAAATCCTTCCAGCCTGGCGCACGTTATTGCTTGGTTAGAAGGTATTGAAGCTATGATTAGCAATCCTTTAGGCTTAGGCTTAGGAGAATCAGGCCGTTTTGCCGGTACCAATGGAGAAAGCGTAGGGGGTGAAAATCAATTTATAATTATCGGTGTACAAACAGGTATTTTTACTTTACTGCTTTATCTGGCTATGCAAATATATATTATCAAAACCTGTTGGGTTTGGTATCCTAAACTAAGCGGGAAAAATAAAAAGGTTTGCTTAACACTATTATTTATGAAAGTTGGATTGATTATTCCTATGCTAACATCCGAAATAGAATCCTCAGTTTATATTTCTTACATTACCTGGTTTCTTTCAGGTGTTTTTGTAAATATCATCGCAGGAAATCGGCAGAATGGAAAAATACTTAGGCATAATCATACAGATCTTCAGCATCAATAGTCCTTTTTATAAATTCCACTATATTTGCAGCATTCTACAATCTTCATAATAAATGACTAAAACACTTATTGTTGGAATTGATATTCGTGATTTAAAAATTGCTAAAACAGGCGCTAAAACTTATTTGGAAGAAATATATTACCAATTTTCAAAACATCAGTATAATAATTGTAGATTCCACTTCTTTGATACATCTCTACCTATCTATACAGGTCGTAACAAGTTATTAAAACTTATCGAACACATTCGTTTTATCTTTTGGAAACAAGTAATTCTACCAATCAGGGCCTGGATTAAAAATTGTGATATTTTATTTTGCACAGATTATTTCGTACCCTATATCTTATTAGGTTATAAAACCATTCCGGTTTTTCATGATGCCTTTTTTTGGGAATACCCGCAACACTACAATCTGTATTGGCTTAAAATGTTTAAATATTTAGGTCTTAATGCAGCAAAGCGGTCATCCTTTATTATTACACCAACAAATTATACAAAAAAACAACTAACTAAGTTCACAAAAATAGACGCTGATAAAATTATTCCTATACATTTAGCTCCCAAAACTTTACCAGCAACAAAAACCTCTGTAAGTTTTATTGAGAATATTGATTTGCCTGCTTCAAAATATATATTGCATGTGGGCACCTTAGAAAAACGAAAAAACCTGGTCAGGTTAATTGAAGCTTTCTACTTATTACGCAAAGAAGGATACAATTATACCTTAATCCTTATCGGACAAGCCAGTCCTAAAAATGATATGGATGGGAGCCGGGATATTAAAAATGCCATCTCTCAATATAATTTAGAAAAGTATATTATAACCAAAGGATATTTGCCAGATCATCAGTTGGCCTGGTTTTATAAAAATGCAGAGCTTTACGTATTCCCATCCGTTAATGAAGGTTTTGGCCTACCTGTTTTAGAAGCTTTTCAATATAATTTACCGGTTATTGTCGCTAATAATACCTGTCTTACAGAAGTTGGAGGTAATGCTGTACTTAGTTTTGATCCTTATGATTCAGAAGATATAAAACAAAAAATGAAAGAGGTAATTGACAACCCCGAACTTAAGGTCGATATGATGAGAAGAGGGGAAGAACGGCTTAAATTATTTTCCTGGGAAAAAACAGCGCAGGCTATAGTTCAAGTGTTTGAAAATGCTGCTAAAAAATAATTATAAAGCGGACTAAAATCCTGTATATAACAGTTTATTAAATAAAAATGCCGCTTATAAGACGGCATTTTTATCATTAAATTTTAACAACTAATTCCTGAATTATTTTTCCTCTTTTGTTGCAGCTTCATTTACAAATCCTTCCGCAATTTCTGTTAAAAGAGAATCTGCTTTCTTCTCTTCTTCAAGAGTTTGATTTAATAGTTCAGAAGCTTCAGAAAACCCTAATACATCAGCAAGGGTTCTAAGTGTTCCGTATGATGCGATTTCATAATGTTCTACCTTCTGGCTTGCAGCTATAATACCAACATCGCGAGTCATACTTCCATTTTCAGTTTCCGACATGATTTCTTCGGCTTCTTCAATTAAGCCTTCCATTGCCGCACATTTTTTAGCACTTGCTTTTTCGCCAATAACTTCAAAAACCTGCTCTAAACGCTTAACCTGATTTTCAGTTTCAGCTAAGTGATTTTCAATACCCGTTTTCAGCTCTACTGAAGTAGCTTTTTTTATCATTTTTGGGAGAGCTTTTGTAAGTGCTTTCTCAGCCCAATAAATGTCTTTTAATGAATCAACAAAAAATTCTTTTAAAGCTGATTCATCTCCTTTTGTAGTTTTTGTTGCAGATTTTAACATGTTACTTTTCATTTTCTTAAAATTTAGGTTAATAATTAATTGAATTGTAAAATTTAACGCCTAAAAAGGAGTTAAACACGTCAATACAATTTTTATACCAGATATATAAATAATAAGAATAGCCAGGCTAATTTTTCAGTTTACCCGGATATGTTTTTTTGAAATTTTGAAAACGAGGGATAGAAACTCCTTTTATATAGGGGTTCCCTGGATTGAATTTAACATATTTTTGATGATATTCTTCGGCCCGATAGAACTCCTTTAATTGTTTTAATTCTGTAACAATCGGCTTTTTAAACCGTCCTGATTTAGAGGC
>JBASZP010000434.1:0-5001 GCA_049660965.1 Daejeonella sp.
AGGAAGTTTTCTATAAGTTGTTTGCCTTCTGTACTATGTGTTACTTCAGGATGGAATTGTATGCCGAATGTATGGGTATTTTTAATTTGATAGGCAGCAACTTTTACGGAATCTGTACTGGCAATAATCTCAAATTCATTGGGTATAGAAGCTATGGTATCTGCATGCGACATCCAGGTTTGCGTACCTGTATTAATGTTTTTAAAGAGCGGGTTTGTAGTATCAATAAACTCCAGATTGGCACGGCCATATTCCCTTGTGGATGATGCTTTTACTTCTCCGCCACATTTTTGTGCAATATATTGTGCCCCATAACAAACTCCCAGAATAGGAAACCGTTGCTGAAGCCTGGCAAAATCAAATTGGGGCGCATCCGCCTGGCGTACAGAGTAAGGGCTTCCGGAAAGAATGATTCCTTTGACGGCTGAATCAAATTCAGGCAGATGATTATACGGATGTATCTCACAATAAACATTCAACTCCCTTATCCGGCGGGCAATAAGTTGGGTGTATTGCGAACCAAAGTCAAGAATAATTACCTTCTCCTGCATTGCGCAAAGATATTAATTTTCACACCTTTAAGACATTGAAATCGCGGGAAAAGAAGTACAGCTTTCCCTGTTGATTAAATGGCTGAACTTTTATTCCTCAATCTGCTTTTTTAAGCAAGACATTAATCTCATATTTGACTAACTAAAAGAGAAATAAATTACAGTATATTTTCATGAAAAAGATGGGAACAGGAACAGTTATTCTACTTATTTTAATTGGCATAGTTGCCGGCGCTTTAAGCGGGCTTATAGGTATTGGCGGAGGTATTATTATTATCCCCGCACTGGTATTTATGCTTGGCTTTTCCCAGCAGATGGCACAGGGGACTACGCTTGCTTTAATGGTTCCGCCTATTGGGCTTTTAGCCGCTTGGTCATATTATAAAGATGGTTTTGTTGATATAAGGGCGGCACTTTTAATATGTGCGGGCTTTGTTTTAGGAAGTTACTTCGGAGCCAAGTTCGCTACCTCAATACCTGAAGATACTTTAAAAAAAATATTTAGCGTGATCTTATTTCTGGTAGCTATTAAGATGTTCTTTTCCAAATAAATAACAGGAAGTTATTAAATACTGAATGATGAACGAGAATACTATTCCTTTTCAAACAACAGATTGGGAAAATATACCTGTTACCGAACATAGCGGGGAAACAGGAATGGCCTATTGGAGAACCCTGAGTTTTGGCGATTTGAGAATAAGGCGTGTAGATTATTCTGAGAATTATAAAGCGGATCACTGGTGCGAAAAAGGTCATATTATTTATTGTATTGAAGGCGAAATGATCACTGAACTGGCAGATGGTTCTTTTCATAAATTAAGTAAGGGAATGTCTTATCAGGTATCAGATAATCTGAGTTCTCACCGGACTTCATCTGAAAAGGGTGTGCAATTATTAATTATTGATGGTGATTTTCTGAAACTAAACATAGTTGATCCCGAAAGAGGAATTAAATAATCCCATGCAGCGAAGCGCCTTTCGCTCCCAACTCATCTACTCTTTTCTCAACTGCAGCATCTTTAATTAAAGGCGGGGCATGATGTGGTTTTATGCGGGCATCAATAATCAGGGGCCCTTTGCAAGCCCAGTGTTTATGTTCTGTATAGCTGTTTATGCCATAAATATCATGAGAAGGGTTGCTTCGTGTAAAGGTAACCCAGACAAAATTATTTATGGTTTCGGCTGTAAAGCCTGCGTCATCACACAAAACAATTAAGGGTAATCCGTTCAGGTCTTTGTCTTTTAAATTCTCATTTAATATTTCAATTTCTTTTGCTGTTTGCTGCTGGTCTTTAAAATTTGGGCTTTCTACAGCTAATATTCCAGGCATAACCAGTTTATAATTATTAAAGGGGCGTGGAAGTGTAAAGGAAGAAGGCAATTCGGTAAAAAGTTCACGTTTTATATTTCCTGATATGCTTATGGCCACCTTAGAACCTGCATTAATATCTGTACCGCTGTAATCTAAGGTATCTATGGTGGTTTTGGTATAGAAATGCAGATCACGGCTAAGATCAATGCGTTGCAAAACGTGTTTAAAGAATGCAGGAATATGATGGATATCTAAGGATGGATCATCTTCTTTTGCACATATGAATAAGTATTTGGCCAGGCTTAACTGGCTTGTACCTAAGATATGATTGGCAAGGGTTAATATTTCCTGGGGTTTTCTTTCTTTTAAATAGGGAGTGTAACGTTCGCTGCCAATGGCAAACAATAGGGGATGAACTCCGGCAGCATCAACGGCATGAACGGCATGTAAACCCGGAATTTCCTTAGGGATCGCAGAACCGGTAATATCATGAATTAATTCGCCGAAGCTGGTGTCTTCCTGGGGCGGGCGGCCGACCACGGTAAAGGACCAGATGGCATTTTTACGATGGTATACCCGGTGAACTTTCATGAGGGGGAAGGGATGTTGTAAACTGTAATATCCCAAATGATCGCCAAAGGGGCCTTCGGGTTTATTTTGATGGAGTTCTATGGTTCCGGTGATCACAAAGTCTGCATCGGACGAGATACAAAATCCCTCCTGATCATAGAAATAACGAAAGCGGCGGTTACCAAGTGCGCCGGCAAAGGTCATTTCTGACAGGCCTTCGGGTAGGGGCATGACTGCGGCGAGGGGATGTGAGGGCGGGCCGCCCACAAAAATGCTGACTTTAAGTGCTTGTCCTGTTGCATTTGCTTTGGTTTGGTGTACACCAATACCCCGGTGAAGCTGGTAGTGCAAACCAATTTCTTTATCCTGTACATAATCGTTTCCACCTAACTGAATACGGTACATTCCCAGGTTGGCATTCATTATTCCGGGTTTATCAGCGTCTTCTGTATACACCTGGGGCATGGTTATAAATGGTCCGCCATCTAAGGGCCAGTTAACTAGTTGGGGCAGATCACTGATCTTGCACTGTGCGTAATTAATTGGGGCGTTCCATTTGCTTTTTAAAGGCAGGGCGGACAGGGCTGTTAAAGCGATATTGGCGTATTTGAATGGGTTTTTAAGGGCTTTTAATGGATCGTTCTTCAGGCTAACCATTGTTTTGATTTTATCAAGGGTATCCCTGAACATGAATTTAGAACGGTCAATGGTTCCGAAAAGGTTAGAAACAGCGGGGAATTTACTTCCTTTTATATTTTCGAAGAGCAGGGCGGGGCCCTTATTTTCAAAAACACGCAAATGAATGGCGGCCGCTTCTAAATAGGGGTCTACTTCTTCTTTAACGCGGATCAAATGACCATGGTTTTCAAGGTCGGAAACACATGCTGCTAAACTTTTATAAGCCATTTAGGAATTAAAAGGTGTGAAATTGGGTTTTAAAGCTGTAATAAATTAGTAAAAGATCAAATCTCTTTAATTTATTTGAAAGGAGTATATAAATGGGATGAATAAAATTCTTGTAGCTCTGGATTTCTGGGTGTGAGCTAAGAGCTTTGAGCTGCAAGCCTTGAGGATTGTTGTTAATACTCTGCATTCTTCTCCTCCGGAAGCATTAATTAGCAGTTTGAACCACTAATTTGTGTTGTTTGGTTACTAATTAGTGTGGTTTCGTCACTAATTTGGTGTTACAGAGGGGTAATTAGTGTTGGTTCATCACTAATTTGGTATTGCGAAGGGGTGATTTATGTTGTGGCCTCACTAATCAGTATGATTTCATTACTAATTTGGTATGAGTGATCACTGATTTGTGTCGTTTCATCACTAACCTGGTATGCAGGCCATTAATTTGATGTTATTAGGAGGTTAATATAAGATGGGTAATGACTAATCTGGAAGTATAAAGCAATAAAAATCCCTCTTAAAACTTCAGGTATTTAAAAGAGGGGTAGAAATTAACAGGTTTCTCTCTGGTTTAAGGTGTTCCGCAGGACCACTTAGATGCCTTTTCAAAAACAAGGACTCTGTTCGCCATTCTATCAGTATAAAACCCCTTTTTATATTAAACTTTTATTGTTTCTCCATCTAATACTAATATTACTGCAACTTGCCGGACGGAGTCCTCTGTTTTATTTTATATTTAAGTCCTGCTTTGAAAGACTTAAACCAGAGTGTGAAATGCTGTACGAAATCTCAGCCTGGCATTTCTCAGTTGAGGAAGTACTGTACGAAATCTTAGCCTGCCATTTCCCAGTTGAGGAAGTACTGTACGAAATCCCAGCCTGCCGTTTCTCAATTAAGAAAGTGCTGTACGAAATCTCAGCCTGGCATTTCTCGGTTGAGGTAATTACTATACCTGCTGTTTGTGGATGTTCCACAAGGCATCCCGAACGAATTGATAAAAAGGATTTTTAATCCGCCTGACATCTTTGGTCAGGCAAACTATCCTGAGAATAAACCGCAAAGGATAAATGAATAAGAGTAGATTGGAAATCTAAATTTATATGTAAGTTCGCCATGTCTTTTAGTGCATGCCGAACAGCGATTGGGAATAGTGTAAATGATAATTTAGTTTCAGCAAGATAAATAAGCTAGGCATATTTATATTATCTAAACTTTAGAGAATGGATTTTAGAAACAGTTATCATTTTTGTATTGACTTTTTATCAAATATTAAATAAGTATAAATTAACAAACTAAAGATCAAAAAATATGAGAAAAGTACTAACAGTAACATTAGGTTGCATATTAGCAACCGGCGTATTCGCACAAACTTCTGAAATTAAATTTGGGGTAAAGGCAGGAGTAAATTTTGCAAAAATTGCATTATCAGGAAGTGGTTATGATGATGACCAAAAAGAGGGTTCAAAATTTTTAACCTCCTTTCACTTCGCAGGATTAGTTGATATCCCAATTTCAAACTCATTTTCTGTACAACCGGGCTTAAGCCTTAGTGGCAAGGGAAGTAAAAGTGAATTTGGCAGTGAAGCTGATGGTAAACTAGTAGGAAAAGAGAATATTATGTATTTGGAAGTTCCGGTAAATTTTGTTTATAAAAATAGCGGTTTTTAT
>JBASZP010000435.1:0-6433 GCA_049660965.1 Daejeonella sp.
CCAGTAATTATTATTTTAATGAAGCTGAAAAATATATGGAACAAGTGCGTTCTGGAGTGGGTGATATAGCCATAGGTACATTAGTTAACCCGATGATGCAAAAGTATAAAGGCGAAGATTTTGAAAAATTCATGATCCACTATTATAAAACTTTAAATTATCTCCATCTCAAGAAAACAGAAGACGCGTTAGTTGAAGCACGACGAATAACTTTGCAAACACAACAGCAAGGAGATAAGTTTAATGAGAAAAATAGCCGGTATTCCAAAGATGCTTTTTCGCTGATGTTGCAGGGAATTATTTACGAAGCAGGAAATGATATAAACAATGCTTTTATTGCTTATCGTAATGCAGTCGAAGTCTACCAAAATAGTCCTAATGGAACATATTATGGGGTTTCAATACCTGAACAATTAAAGAAAGATGTGATCAGAACAGCTTATTTAAACGGTTTTCAGGGTGAGTTTGAACGTTTTCAAAAAATGTTTAATACTACTTATCAACCTGAACGAACTTCTAAAGGTGGGGAACTGATAATCTTTTGGGAAAATGGTCTTGCCCCCATAAAAGAAGAAGAAAATTTATTTTTTTCTTTATTAAAAGACCAAAATGGGTATTACTTTACGGATCCCGGCGGACAAAATAAGATTCCATTTAACGGAGGAGGTTTGGGTTTTGAAACGAATACTATTAAGCTGCAGGACCTGGAAACATTTAGAATAGCTTTTCCTAAATATGTGGCCCGTCCCCTATTTTATACTTCTGCAAGCATTTCATTAAATAATACTACAATTCAATTAGAAAAATCAGAAGATATTAATGAATTGGCATTTGAAACCTTAAGGCAACGATTTGCTAAAGAAATAGCTACTGCACTTTCCAGACTCGCGGTAAAGAAAATTATACAATATGGTGTGGAAGGTAAAAGCTATGATTCTAAAAAGAAAAAAAACAAAGAAGTACGTGGTGGTCTGGCCACTGCTATACAATTATACAGTTTGTTTTCTGAACAGGCAGATACCCGTAACTGGCAATCTTTGCCTTCAACCATTTATTACGGAAGAATTCCTCTTCAAAGAGGTTCAAATGAAATCAAACTCAGCATTACTGATAAATCAGGAAAAGAAGATATTAAAACTATAAAGATTGAAGGAAATGGCGAATTAATTTTCTATAATTACTCTTCTTCAAGGTAATCCATTGTTTTCTGAAAATTTATTCAGAATATATTTATCTGAAATATAAAATACAAAAAAGACCAAATTTAGCCAGCACTTTAAAATTTATTAAATTGATATAGATTATTAAACTTTTATCTCAACACCATGTATAAATTGAATTTCCTTTAAGCATAACAACTTTAGAGTAAAGTTATAATATATGTATATATTTGGTTTCAAATAATACTATTATATTACTTAAATCAATGGACAATAATACTCCCATTAAAGATTTTCCCTTAGGATTCAAATGGGGATTATATATTTCAATCATAGCCTTTAGTCTTGCTGTATTCTCAATGGGACGTGCAACCCGAGGAATAACATCTATTAGTACTGCTAAATTCATGGACGAATTTATTTCATCTCCTTTTTCAAGTTTCAGTTATTATACTAGTAACGGATTTGAATCCGATGGTGGAAAGATGGTTATTATAGGGCTATTGGTTTATATTGTTCATTTAATAGCTGGGCTTTCCTTTGGAAGAGGCCGCAAATTTGTAATAGTATGGCTAACTCTTATATTATTGATGAATATAATAAACTTAATATCTTTGTTTTAAGCTAAAAATTCGTTTAATAAATTAAGTATTCTTAGAACTATCAAGTCTAGTATAATTATGTTATTGTTTTTCTAAACGGACAAAACCAACTTCATCCTCATTATTATAATGGAAAATCTTGTAAGTACCAGGAGATAGTTGAGCAACTACTACATCATTATCAGCGTAAATATCTTCAGGATCTTTATAAGCTTCAAAAGCCGAATCAAAGATGAACAGTCGTCCGTCTTCTAAATTAAGCGTTTGAGGATATAATTTCCATAATCCAGGTGAGATTGATTTGATTAGTTCATCAATCCCATCTTCATCATTAGCAATAATTCCTCCTGTTTTCTCAGGAATAAATGTGATAGGTTGTTCAATCGAAAAAGCTAATGCTTTACTATTTCCAACTGGTAACCATCCAAATAAAGCATAACCAAAAGGAAATTCATCATTCAGCTCATCACAAACACGGTCATAATCACAAATGATACCATCATCGCCTCCCCATTCCCAATCTTTAGGCACCTCCACTCCTACTGGTGGCAACGTCCCTCTCCATAAATGTGCAATTTCGGCAGGCAATGCTATTATTGGCCCACCATTAGAAGATGTAGTATTTGAAATCATCTGATTTTTTATTTAATTAAATGTAATTATAACAAAAAAAGCCGTTCGACTGAACAGCTTTTTTATAAAAATAACAGTAAATATAAACTATACTTTGATCTCCACTTCAACCCCGCTTGGCAATTCAAGTTTCATTAAAGCATCAACAGTTTTAGAATTAGAACTGTAAATATCTAACAAACGCTTGTAAGCACATAACTGAAATTGTTCACGGGCTTTTTTGTTCACATGCGGTGAACGCAAAACTGTAAAAATTTTCTTTTCAGTAGGCAATGGAATTGGCCCGCTAACTACCGCACCCGTAGGTTTAACGGTTTTAACGATTTTCTCTGCAGACTTATCTACCAGGTTGTAATCGTACGATTTTAATTTAATTCTGATTCTTTGGCTCATTTTTGTTTTTAGTAAATCCGTTATAAGAGCTATTATTTATAGCGGATGATTTATAATAATTTAAAAATTTAACAATTTGAAAAATTGAGAATGTCTAAATGGCTCTTAAATTGGTCATTCATATTAATCTGGAAATAAATTCTCAAATTAACTCATTTTCAAATTCTCAAATTAATTAAGCATTTGCTTTTGCACCTTTTACCTTAGCAACAACCTCTTCCTGAACGTTTTTAGGCGCTTCAGCATAATGGTCAAACTCCATTGTAGAAGTTGCACGGCCTGAAGTGATGGTACGTAACTGTGTGACATAACCAAACATTTCTGAAAGTGGCACGGTAGCTTTAATAACCTGTGAACCTGCACGTGAATCCATACCTAAAAGCTGGCCACGACGACGGTTCATATCACCAATTACATCGCCCATGTTTTCTTCGGGGGTAAGTATTTCTACTTTCATAATTGGCTCCATTAGTACAGGTTTCGCTTTTGGCAATGCTTCACGAAATGCTGAACGTGCACAGATCTCAAAAGATAAGGCATCGGAATCGACTGCGTGGAATGAACCATCAATCAAACGGACTTTCATATCCTGTAAAGGATAACCTGCTAACACACCGTTAACCATGGCGGCGGCAAATCCTTTTTCTACAGACGGAATAAATTCACGGGGAATAGAACCGCCGGAGATTTCATTGACGAACTGTAAACCTGTTTTACCTTCATCATTTGGAGAAATAATAATCTGGATATCGGCAAATTTACCACGACCACCAGTTTGTTTTTTATAGGTTTCCCTGTGCTGAACAGTTCCTGTGATCGCTTCTTTGTATGCTACTTGCGGCGCACCCTGGTTTACTTCTACTTTAAATTCACGCTTTAAACGATCCATTAAAATATCCAGGTGAAGTTCGCCCATTCCTGAAATTACAGTCTGGCCGGTTTCTTCATCCGTTTTAACATGGAAAGTCGGATCCTCTTCTGCCAATTTACCCAGAGCCATACCTAATTTATCTACATCAGCCTGTGTTTTTGGCTCAATAGCTAAACCAATTACTGGTTCAGGGAAATTCATGGATTCTAATACGATCTGATGTTTTTCATCACAAAGTGTATCTCCCGTTTTAATATCTTTAAAGCCTACAACCGCGGCAATGTCACCTGCCCCAACATTAGGAATAGGATTTTGCTTGTTTGCATGCATTTGGAATATACGTGAAATACGCTCTTTATTTTCAGAACGCATATTATATACATAAGAACCTGCTTCCAGATTACCGGAATACACGCGGATAAAGCATAAACGCCCTACAAACGGATCGGTTGCAATTTTAAAAGCTAAAGCTGCAAAAGGTTCTTTTTCTGATGGTTTACGAAGAATTTCTTCTCCTGTATCAGGATTAGTTCCAATAATCCCTTCCACATCCATTGGCGATGGCAATAATTCCATCACATAATCAAGCATCGTTTGAACACCCTTGTTTTTGAAAGATGAACCGCAAACCATAGGAACGATCTTAGCATCTAAAACAGCCTGACGCAGAGCATCTAAAACTTCGCGTTCTGTAATTGTTTCAGGTGCTTCGAAGAATTTCTCCATTAAGCTTTCGTCATATTCAGCTACTGATTCAAGTAATTTCTCTCTCCACTCAGTTGCTTCCTCTACCATATCTTCAGGAATTGGTACTTCGGTAAAGGTCATTCCTTTATCATGTTCATTCCAAACAATACCTCGCATGTTAATCAAGTCAACAACACCCTTAAAGCTATCTTCAGCGCCAATAGGTAATTGCAATGGTACAGCATTACTGCCTAACATATCCTTTACCTGCTTAACAACTTTTAAAAAGTCAGCCCCGGAACGATCCATTTTATTAACGAAACCAATGCGGGCAACATTATAATTATTAGCCAGGCGCCAGTTAGTTTCAGATTGTGGTTCCACCCCATCAACTGCCGAAAAAAGGAATACTAATCCATCCAGCACACGTAAAGAACGATTTACTTCTACTGTAAAATCTACGTGTCCAGGTGTATCAATAATATTAATGTGATAAGTTTGGCCTCTGTATTTCCAATCAACAGTTGTAGCTGCCGAAGTAATAGTGATACCACGCTCCTGCTCCTGGGCCATCCAGTCCATAGTTGCTGCGCCTTCATGCACCTCGCCTATTTTATGGCTAACACCCGAATAGTATAATATACGCTCCGTTGTAGTGGTTTTACCCGCATCAATATGAGCCGCAATGCCTATATTTCTTGTATATTTTAAATCTCTTGACATATTTTTTTAATTAATGAATGAAGGATTGAAGGAATGAATGACAGAATATAAATTCAATCATTCAATCACTCTCTCATTCTATCATTTAATAATTTAGAATCTAAAGTGCGAGAACGCTTTGTTCGCCTCAGCCATTTTGTGAGTATCTTCTTTCTTCTTTACCGCTGCACCTTCACCTTTTGAAGCAGAAATAATTTCTCCGGCTAATTTTTCCATCATGGTTTTTTCACCACGCTTACGTGAATAATTAATCAACCATTTCATTCCCAAAGCAATTTTACGCTCCGGACGAACTTCTGTTGGAACCTGGAAATTTGCACCACCCACACGGCGAGATTTAACCTCTACCGCAGGCATTACATTATTCAGGGCTTTCTTCCAGGCCTCTAATCCATTCTCGCTTGTTTTTTTCTCTACTAATTCAACTGCATCGTAGAAAATAGTGTACGCAATAGACTTTTTACCATCGTACATCATATTATTTACAAACCTGGTCACCATTATGTCGTTAAACTTTGGATCTGGCAGTAAGATTCTCTTTTTTGGTTTTGACTTTCTCATGTTGCTTTCCTCCGTTTAATTATTTCTTTTTACCAGTAGTTGCAGGCGCTTGTCCTGGTTTAGGTTTCTTAGTTCCGTATTTAGAACGACGTTGGTTACGTCCGGCAACACCCGATGTATCCAATGCGCCACGGATAATGTGGTAACGTACACCCGGTAAATCTTTCACACGGCCACCACGGATCAACACGATAGAGTGTTCCTGCAAGTTGTGGCCTTCACCCGGAATATAAGCATTCACTTCTTTTCCGTTGGTTAAGCGCACACGTGCAACTTTACGCATTGCTGAGTTTGGTTTTTTAGGGGTAGTGGTGTATACACGTGTACACACTCCTCTTCGCTGTGGACAACTGTCCAACGCTGGCGACTTACTCTTGTCAACCAGAGCTACTCTACCTTTTCTAACTAATTGTTGAATTGTAGGCATTTTTCCTTTTTAGTGTTTATTTCTTTTTGCCCTTTTCAAAGGGATTGCAAAAGTAGAAACTTAATTTGTGATTTTCAAACGATTGCAATAAAAAGTTTTAAGTGGTAAACTTGATTTTGAAAATGAAAGGCAGTAATTCTGCATTTGCTACACCCCCGCTTTACGCTCATACTGCTCAAGGCATTATGCTCATTGCCGGTATCCGCTGCAATCGGGTTTAAAAATTGAGCAGTTTGTGGTATTTATTCTGATTGCAAATTAGGAGTGTTCGAAACCTGTCATAGGTTTAAAACTCAGAGTACTATCCACATTTTTTGTTGATAAGCCTATGATTATGTTCAGATTAAGTTGGTTATTTTTTCTTTTTTCTGGCCGA
>JBASZP010000436.1:0-3380 GCA_049660965.1 Daejeonella sp.
ATGCCGGTAAGCTTAATACTATTGGTGTAAGCGGGGAAGATGAAGTATTAATAAAAATTGATAATGAAAACGATTTGCAGGCAATTACAAAAAATTTTGCCAAGGTGGATAACGCATACCCAAGTTATTCTACTATGGTGGGTATATCTGCAATAAGTAATGTCGAAGAATTTAAGCCAGTAATTGAAGCTGAGGCAGGCAAAGAAAGTGTATTGAAAGTGAAACTTTTTAGTTACGGCAATGGTGATTTAGATGCAATTTTAATCAAAGCATTTGAAACATACTGCAACGATAACAATTTACAGTTTGAAAGGGCTGCATATTCCGGTGAATTAAATATCTACAGGGTTGATGGCATTACTCAAGACGCATTGGAAGAACTTAAAGATTTTGATGGGATACAACTGGTAACAGAAATGCCAACTTATGATATAACAATGGATGAAGTAGCAACTGATGATGCCGTACCCGTAAGGCAGCCCAAAGCCGGAGTAAATTATCCTGTTGTGGGTGTTTTGGATAGCGGCATTGCCGATATACCCCATTTAAGTCCCTGGCTAAATGGAACGAACATTACTTACTATCAAGATGAAGATGTAAATAAAAGGCATGGAACTTTTGTTGCCGGTGTATTAATTTATGGTGATGAACTTGAAGGGGAAGAATACACCGGTTTTGAAGGGTGCAAACTTTTTGAAGCGATTGTTATGCCCGATAAGGATAAACAAAAGATTTATGAAAGTGAATTAATTGAACAAATCAGGGATGCTATTAGCAGGAACGACCATATAAAAATTTGGAATCTGTCATTAGGAACAGACCGTGAAGCTGATTTGTATGAGTTTTCTGATTTTGCAAAAGCATTAGATGAGATACAAGAACAACATGATGTTTTGATTTGCAAATCCGCAGGTAATTGTAATAATTTTAAAATCAATGCACCCAAATCCCGGATAGCAAAATCTGCAGATACAGTGAGGGGATTAGTAGTTGGCTCACTGGGGCATGATAAAAACCCATCTTCATTTTCAAGATTAGGGCCAGGCCCATCGTATCTGATAAAGCCAGATGTTGTGCACATCGGTGGTGCAGCATCTTTAAATGCAAGAAATGGAGTTGAAATGGTACCAGTGAAATCTTTTTCACCAAACGGCGGTATTGTAAAACAAGTAGGAACAAGTTTTTCAACACCCCGCATTTCTGCGATTGCAGCAGGCCTTGATTCTTTGCTTAATGAAAGATTTAACCCCATTTTGCTAAAGGCACTTATAATACACTCTGCAAAATATCCTGAAGAAATGAAGATTGGGATGGCGGATAAAATCAATGCCGCAGGTTTTGGTTTACCCTCCAATATTAAGGATATACTCTTTAATGAACCTAACGAAATTACTCTTGTACTTCAGGATACCTTAGAAAAGGGGAACTATATTGATATACTTGATTTTCCTTTTCCGCAAAGCATGATAGATGATGAAGGGTACTATTACGGTGAAGTAACAGTGACGCTTGTAACAGCACCAATTTTGGATGTTTCACAAGGTGCAGAATATTGTCAATCTAATATCAGCGTAATGTTTGGTAGTTATGATGAAAAAAGGGAAAATGATATGTCAAAACCAAGGGTTAAGAACCCAATAGGTGCAGATGGAAGGCAAAACGTACTTTCTACAGCAGTGTACAGCAAAGTGGCTACAAAAAACATGGATACTCCATTTGCGACTGAAAGAATGCTTGTGTCCTACGGCGACAAATATCAGCCTGTAAAAAAATGGAGTGTAAACTTTGATGAATTTACTGACAGTAATAAAGAGAAGTATCTCAAAGCTCCTAAGAACTGGTATTTAAAACTTGAAGGACTATTCAGGCATTTTACAGAGGTAAAATGTGAAATGCAGAAAATAGTACCAAGCCAGGAATTTTGCCTGATGCTTACAATAAAAGACACAAAAAAGAAGGGAAATATTTATAACGAGGTAACACAGTTGCTGAACAATTTTAGTTTCATACACAGTAACGTTAAGATAAAAGAAGAAGTAAGAATAAGATTGAATCAATAAGTTCTTTACAGAAAGGAGAAAGCCCCAAGAGTTCGTACCTCCTAAGGCTTTCAGGAAATGAGTTTGAAAGCGTCTCGTTTCCGTTGTTTTAATTCTGGCCGCAAAGGTAGGTGCTGTTTAATTCATAAACAACACCTGCTAATGCTGGATACCTACCACAATCTCCTTTCTCTACACTTTCCGGCGACTATGCCCCTACTCCGTGATAAGGTTGGGACAACATTTACTTACCCATTAAATTATACAACAATGGGAAAAAATCAACATGTGGTCCCGCATGGAAAAGATTGGGCAGTAAAAGGTGCAGGTAACAGTAAGGCTACCTACATCACCGGTACACAATCCGAAGCTATTGATTTAGCAAAAGACATCGCTCAGAACCAAAAAACTGAGTTATTTATTCACAACCGTCAAGGCCAAATACGGGAACGTAATAGTTATGGCAATGACACTTATCCGCCGGAAGGCTAAAAGGAGAAAGTTATGCAATTTGAAGGAGCAGTTATTAAAGAACAAGGAGTAACCTTTGCTATAGTAATAGTAAAGCCGCATGTTTTAGACAGTTCAAGCCAGGCACAAAGTGCAAGGTCAAGTTTTAGCGGTATTTTTCCTGGTGTGCCAATTATTTTAATGGCACAGGATTCAAGTGGTAGGGCTACATATCAAGGCAGACCTGATATTGTCAGGTTTCTTACACATGTATCTCCGTCAAGAATTCCATGGAAAAGATATACACTAAATTAATCTACTTCCAGCCCAAAACTCCGGGCTTGGTGTGGAGTAGTATTAACCTGTTAAATTCATGTCAAATGAGAAGGGATTTAATACCATATATGCCGGCAGACCAAGTAAGACTCTGCAACGCAAATAATGACTGCATTGAAGCCAGAGGCGAAAATGCAAGGTTCATTGTTTTGGCAGTTGTAGTTGTTCTCTTTGCTGCAGCAGCATACTATCTTTCCAAGATAGACTAAGCATTTTTCTAAAATGCCGTTTAGTATTTAATGGTTAGTAAAGGGCTATTATCAGAAGATGATGGCCTTTACTATTTTATCCTTGTAGGAGCTTCACCTTTCCATTGCTCACTTTATCAAATAAGGTTTCATTGCTTTTCATGTCGTACATAAACGGCAGGAACATTTGCAAGGGCTTTGCCTGGCCTAATAAAATCATGCTACATTGTACCTCTGTCCAATCTGAAAGGATTTTCCAAGCGGTACGACTGGCCTGCTGCTGGATGGCAGCTTTGGTATCTGGCCGTGGCCGTTTTACATCCTGCCAAAGGATGGTAAAGCATTCCTCTACCTGTGCCTTTAAATG
>JBASZP010000437.1:0-2607 GCA_049660965.1 Daejeonella sp.
GAGCGTAAGTAATCTCCAAAAGAGAACCCGCCGGGTAATATTATAAAATCTGCTCCATGTAAATCATGTTCTTTATGCCATAATTTTACAACATCCTGCTCTAAGATTTTTTCTAAAACATAAACAATATCTTCATCACAATTAGAGCCGGGGAAAGTAACTACGCCAAATTTCATGTAATAAGCAGTTTATTTATATAGTGTATAATATGTACGCCTAATTTTTTAACCTAACAACAGCACAAAGCTATTTAAATTTTAAGACTGATAACCGGACTAAGTGTTAAAAAAGGTTAAAGGGTTTGAGGATAAAAATATTTTAAAACAGTTGAAAATAAATAATGAAACCAATTAACAGTAAATATAGACTCTCATAAAACCAGCGCTTATTAGCATTTAAAAAATAGTAGGCCATTAATAAAGATGCTGGCGGCACACAAAGCAAAAAATGATACATTCTGAAATCTGGTTTGAGGTAAAAGGAAAGCAGTCCTAACAAGAACATACAGAAAAGCAGCTGGAAAAATTTTCGAACCTGTACAAAACTTCTGAAAAAACTACTTCGTAACTGAAAAATAGCTAATGCAAAAATGATTACAACTGGTATTAAAACAAAGTAATTATAGAAGTTAATCTTTAAATTGGTAGGAAATTTTGTTGCCAGGGGCAGCCATATTTTGTAAAACTGATCTAATGAATTGTTCCAGTAATAAAATACCCCTAAAAAAAAGAAAATAGTGCTAAAACCAATAATACCTGCAACCCAGTCACGCCAATTAAAGGGTTTGAAAATAATTAACGAAATCCATAATAAAGGAAGCATTGCAATAAAAGGGAAGTAAATTAATGTTCCGAGCGCTATGATCATTCCCAGATCAAACATTAGTGCAATTATTTCATCTTTATGATATAAACTGAGGAATTTCTCTATCATCCAAATGATTAAAAAATTACAGATTAATGTTGGGCTGAGTACTAAAAAAGGTGTTAACAAACTGCTGGCGGTAATGTAAAGCAGGGCGGGTAAAAAAGTAGGGGTACCTAAAATATTATAAGTATTAATTATCCTGTTGAAAATAAAGCTTTGAATAAGTGTTAAAAATAAAGCAATAATTATGTTACCCAGAGGCGAAAACGCATTCTCTAAAGGGATATCAATTAATAATTTGGTAAAAGGTTCAATAAAATCAAAACTCAGCCTGTCCGGCATTTCAAAAATTAGCCCAAGCCTTAAAAAAAGAGCAATACCAATCAGCAAAATAAAATTAAGAGGATTGAGACTGCGAAACTGCCTGATCATGCTTTAAAAACCTGTTTTTATTTTCACAACAATATTAAGATAAAAGGATGGATGTGAGAAAGGAATTTAATAATACATACTGCTACTTTTATTCAGGAGTACTCGAGATATTCTTTTTTAAGGATTTGGATTACAAATATGAGCTGGCGAATTTTTCCTTAACCTTTGAAATAACCTTCGTTTAAACCAAGTGGAGGCTATTTCTCCCATTTTATCAATTATATATTCCATCCAGCCCCCTCTTAGTTCAATTAAATATGCCTCGAATACCTTTCCTTACCTTTCAGGAGGATAAAAATAGCCTTTGAAAGCTAATTTACTGCCAGTTTGACTAATCGGAGTAAGCGGATAAGTGATCGGATGGTCAGTTTACCTGGTCGGAATGACCGAAAAACAAATATAAGTGACCGGAAATGAAATCGTAGCGACCGGAAATGGAATCGGACGGTCAGTTTACTTAATCTGAGCGACCGGAAATGGGATCTGAGTGACCGGAAAGAAAATACAACTGCCAATTTGTCTAATATAACTGAATTTTCATTAAATATGAGTATGCAGCAGTTAATAAAAAGGAAAAGTAAAGTTTTGCATGGGAAATATTATGATTACCCAATACCCATATTTCCTCGTTTAGCGTTAAGGCTTTAGTTCTTATGGAGTATTTTAGCAATCCGGCTTAATTGTTTTTGATGATGAATGGTATGAATTTCTATAAATCTGAACCATTGTCTGGCATTTAACAACCCTAACCTGGGGTGTTTAATTTTTTGAGTTCGAGATGCTTTAGCAATTTGGGGATAAATCTCCGGCAATCGTTTTTTAAATTTAATCATCAGGTTTTTGGCTTCTTCCAGGCTATTTTTTTTGACCATCGCCGCAATATGCGGAGGGGCTTTAAGTTTAACAGGCGGAAACCTGCCAAAAAACAAGATCGCCCAGGCCATAAACCCCATATTTTTATTGTTTTCTATAGCGGTTCCGTTAATGCATTTTTCTATGGCAATTAAAGACCCCAGGTTTGACTGGAAAATATGGGAGTAAACTTCAGAATAAGACCACACTCCTTCTGCCGGAGTAAGCAAAAACTCCTCTTCGGACAGCGAATTAATTAATTTCTCATACGCTTCTAAAGAAAGAAATAAGGATTTTTGCTGACCGGATAAACTCATAATAATTGTATTAATTGTAGTAAATATATTAGCAAAATTTGATGTAAACTTACTGAAGTCTGAATTTTACCCGTATATCTTGTGAAACGGATTTGGAAAAATCTGAAACTTCATTTTATTACTTTGGTAACTCTAAAGA
>JBASZP010000438.1:0-1988 GCA_049660965.1 Daejeonella sp.
CTCCTGTACTGTCCGCCAACTTCATACAACGCATGAGATATTTGTCCTAAAGAACAAACTTTACAAACCTCCATTAAACTATCAAAAATATTCTCTCCTGTAATGGCTTTCTTTTGCAGATCTTTTAAAACTCGTGATGAAACACTTTCATTACGTTTCTGGAAATTATTTAATGCCGTGATCTGGAATTGCTTTTCCTCTTCTGTAGCACGGATTACCTCCGAAGGCACAATGGTAGGTGAACCGTTTTTATTTAAGAAAGTATTAACCCCTATAATAGGATACTCTCCCGTATGCTTCAATGTTTCATAATATAATGATTCCTCCTGTATTTTCCCCCGCTGATACATCGTTTCCATTGCTCCTAATACACCTCCGCGATCATTAATTCGTTTAAATTCTTCTAAAACCGCCTGTTCAACCAGTTCAGTTAATTCCTCAATAATAAATGAACCCTGTAACGGGTTTTCATTTTTTGCCAGGCCCAGTTCACGGTTAATGATCAACTGAATAGCCATTGCCCTTCGCACTGATTCCTCTGTTGGCGTAGTTATAGCCTCATCATAAGCATTAGTATGTAAAGAATTGCAGTTATCGTATATGGCGTAAAGCGCCTGCAGGGTGGTACGAATATCATTAAAATCAATTTCCTGTGCATGTAAAGACCTGCCCGAAGTTTGAATATGATACTTTAACTTCTGCGAACGATCATTCCCCTTGTATTTATATTTAATTGCTTTTGCCCATATCAGCCTGGCAACCCGCCCGATAACGGAATATTCCGGATCTATTCCATTGGAGAAAAAGAAGGATAGATTTGGTGCGAAATCATCAATATGCATTCCGCGGCTTAAATAATATTCCACGAAAGTAAAACCATTACTTAAGGTAAATGCTAACTGTGAAATCGGGTTTGCACCCGCCTCGGCAATATGATAACCTGAAATGGAAACGGAATAGAAATTCTGGATTTTATGATCAATAAAATATTTCTGTATATCGCCCATCATCCGCAAAGCAAATTCTGTAGAAAAAATGCAGGTATTTTGTGCCTGGTCTTCTTTTAAGATATCCGCCTGAACAGTTCCCCGAACACTTGATATAGCATAAGCTTTAATTTTTTCATATACTTCTTTTGGTAAAACCTGATCTCCGCTAAGGCCTAAAAGCATTAAACCTAAGCCATTGTTCCCTTCGGGAAGCTCGCCCTGGTATTCAGGTTGAGCAATACCCTTTTGTTTATAGATGGAGTTTATTTTTTCTTTAACCTCTTGTTCCAAACCATTTTTTAAAATATATTTTTCGCATTGCTGATCAATAGCCGCATTCATGAAAAAGCCCAATAACATAGGGGCAGGGCCATTAATAGTCATGGAAACAGATGTGGAAGGATGACAAAGGTCAAAACCTGAATACAGTTTTTTTGCATCATCAAGCGTAGCAATACTAACCCCCGAATTACCAATCTTACCATAAATATCCGGACGAACATGTGGATCTTCGCCATATAAGGTAACCGAATCAAATGCTGTGGATAAACGGTGCGCCGGTTGATTTAAGGAAACATAATGAAAACGCTTATTCGTCCGTTCCGGTCCGCCTTCCCCGGCAAACATTCTTGTCGGATCCTCACCTTCCCGTTTTAATGGGAAAACCCCCGCCGCATAAGGAAACTCACCCGGAACATTCTCAGTTAATAACCAGCGCAAAACGTCACCCCAGGCTTCATACCTGGGTAAAGCTATTTTCGGGATCTTAAGTTTAGAAAGCGACTCATAATAAAGCGATTGTTTTATTTCTTTGTCACGAACTTTAAAAATAAACTCATCCGCATTGTATCTTTTTACAGTTTCAGGCCATTCACGCAGTAAGCGTTTACACTGCCCGTCTAAGTTCTCTTCAAGCTGAGAATAAGCCTCTCCCAAACCCTCTTCTAAATCCTTCCAGGAAGGGAGGGCTTTTTGAGTTTCCTTTTGAAAGCCCTCTCC
>JBASZP010000439.1:0-3546 GCA_049660965.1 Daejeonella sp.
AATTGGTCTTTTTCATTAAATTATTATCATTTGAATTGTACACCAAATTAAATGATGTCTTTGCTTTTTAGATTTTACTTTTGAGACAGCCTCTTATTTTAAGAGAATAAGCAATATAAATTAAGTATATAATTTAAATCAAGCCAGCTTATATCGTTTACCAGGCAAGGCAATAATAATTCCCTGCATTTCCATGCCTAAAATAGTTACGGCTAATTTACTTTGTGGTATTTTACAAAGTAATGCCAGGTCATCAACGGCAACTGTATCTTTTTCTACTAAAATATCGGCTATGTTTTGTTCATCAGGGTTTAAATTAAGCAGAAGGCTTAATTGTGGTTTAGTTTTTTTAGATTTAGTTTCAGACCATCCTAAAATATATTCTAAGTCAGCAACTTTAGAAATTAAATTCGCCCGGTTAGTTTTGATCAAATAATTACATCCTGAGCTATATTCATCATTTATTCTTCCCGGGTATGCGAATACATCCCTATTATAAGAATTAGCAATTTCTGCTGTAATTAATGCTCCGCCTTTTATAGTCGCTTCCACTACAATAGTTACATCAGCCAAACCGGCAATAATGCGGTTTCGTTTAGGAAAATTCTCACGATCGGGTTTAGTTTCTGATAGGAATTCTGTTAATAAACCTCCGTTCTCTAACATCTTTTCAGCTAAATTCCTGTGCTGTGCCGGATATATCCGATCAAGTCCGTGTGCTAATACTCCAACAGTAGAAATATTGTTCTTTAAGCATTCTTTATGCGATAGACTATCAATACCATAGGCCAAACCACTTATCACTAAAGGATCATGAATCTGCAGATCAGCGATTAATTCTTTGCAGATTTCTTTTCCATAATCCGTAGCATTACGTGTACCTACTACGCTGATTACTTTATTATTATTAAGATCAGCATTTCCTTTAAAGTAAAGCATTATTGGCGCATCAAAGCAATTCTTTAATCTTTTTGGATAATCGTTATTGGTAAAAAAAATAGGTTTTATTTTGTATTTTTCTATAAATTTTAATTCCTGTTCGGCACGTTTAAAAGCAGAATGACTCAGAATGGATTCAATAGTTTTTTGACCAATTCCTGGTATTGCTTTAAGTTGTTTGTTTTTTGCTTTAAAAACTTCTTCTGCACTACCACAATAACTTAATAAACTACGTGCATTTACTGAACCAACGCCAGGGATGCAGGTAAGCGCTATATTGTAAATATCAAATAACATTTATTGTGCAGGAAAATAAATAACATATTTTGTTTCAAAAAACTCATTTTCAAAATATTTGCTGATTGGATATTGTATAACTTTCTTCAATCCCGATTCTGTGATCTCATTTTTCAAATCTCCTCCTTTAAGATAAAGAACACCATTTAAAAGTGTATTTCTTGAATTTTTATTGAATTTATTCCGTATCCAAGGATAGAACTCTTTTAACCGGGTAACAGCCCTTGATATAATAAAATCAAATTGATCATCAATTTGTTCTGCTCTTGTATGAGTTGCTTTTACATTTTTTAAATTAATACCATGAGCAATTTCATTCACAACTTTTATTTTTTTACCAATAGAATCAACCAAATGAAAATTGGTTTCAGGAAATAGAATAGCTAAAGGAATACCCGGGAAACCACCGCCTGTTCCTACATCAAGTACTTTTTCACCAGGCAGAAAGCTGATAATTTTACCGATTGTAAGTGAATGTAAAATATGATGCAGGTAAAGTTTATCTATATCCTGACGGGATATTACATTAATCTGTGAGTTCCAAAATTTATATAAATCTTCTAATTGAATAAATTGCTTTTTTTGTATTTCGCTTAAATCAGGAAAATAAGTAAAAATCAGGTCAGAATTCATTATTTAAATCCTTGATTATTTTGGTTCATAACAGTTGTTTGAAGATTTTTGATTTAGATAATTAGATCTTAATTCGTTTCAATTTACTAAATTTCTCTCCTTACTTCCAATATATGCGTTTCTTAAATATAGAAACAACTGTAAGAGTGAGCATATAAATATAATAAATGAAATCTAAAACAGGAAGCCACCAGATAAGATCAGGATAGGTTAACCTTTTAAATACAGGGATATAAATAATATATTGGATAGTAAGACGAATAAAATATATAGTCATTAAAATTTGCCACGGGGCATTAAAAAATACCAGAGTTATCAACGTGATATAAAATAAAATAGCTGAGCCGGCCTGAAAACCCAGCATTTTTCGATGTTCAGGCTTATATGCTTTACTTGCGCTTAAATGTCTTAATTTTTGGCTGGTATAAGATGAAAATGTTTTTTTAGGCTCAGACCAAATCTGCGCATCAGCATTAATTTCTATTACTGTATTAGTTGATGTTGAATTCTGATTGACAAATAAATCATCATCACCCGAAGCCAGATGCATGTGTGACGCAAAGCCTTTACCCTTAAAAAATAAAGATTTTGTATAGGCCATATTTCTACCGACACCCATATAAGGTTTACCAGCCAAAGCAAAAGAAAAATAATTTAATGCCGTTAAAAACGTTTCAAACCTGATCAGTTTATTTATAAACCCGCTTAAGCGTTCATAAGGAGAATATCCCAAAACTATCTCTGCTTCCCCGGTAAAATTTGCCTGCATAATACGGAGCCATTGATATGAATTTGGCTGGCAATCTGCATCAGTAAATAATAAAAACTCATGTTTTGCAGCTTTTATACCTAAAGTAACCGCAAACTTTTTCCCATGTTTAAATCGCTCATGTTCATAAATGTTTACCACTTTAAGGTTTTTGTATTGACTTTCCAATTCACGCAATAAATGCTCTGAATCATCCATAGAACAATCGTTTACGACGACTACTTCAAAATCGGGATATTCTTGGTTTAATATAGCAGGTAAATTTTTTATTAGATTATTTTCTTCATTTCTGGCGCAAACAATAACAGATACAGGGTTCAAACAAGAAGTTGTATTCTCTTTTTTTTTATAGAGTGATAAATGCCGATGAATGATAACTGTGTAATAGAGCTGGACTACAAAACACAATACAAAGATTAAAAAGATTAGAATGTATATATAATACACTTGTATAAACAGTTAATTTAAATTAATGCAAATTTCAAATTTTTTAGCAAAAATCTTACATAATTAATAAAATAAATAAACATAAATAAGAATACTTGTCAACCCTGTTAAAATCTATAAGCACTTATAATTTGCTACTTTTGGCAAGTTTAACAAGGTTAAGTATTGAATGAAATTTAGATTAGAAATAACAGATAAAAATTCTAAAGCCCGTGCAGGAATAATAAATACTGATCACGGAGATATAAAAACACCCATTTTTATGCCGGTTGGTACTGCGGGTACTGTTAAAGCTGTTCATCAGCGTGAATTAATTGACGATATTCACGCACAGATTATTTTGGGAAATACCTATCATTTATATTTAAGGCCAGGTTTAAATACGCTTGAACTTGCAGGAGGTTTACATAAATTTAACGGCTGGGACAAACCAATTTTAACAGATAGCGGTGGTTACCAGG
>JBASZP010000440.1:0-11193 GCA_049660965.1 Daejeonella sp.
GGAAGAGAGTTTGGTTTTATAATGCTTATGACATCGCTTCGGAATGCTTTACCTGCTGGGTGCATGGAAAAACTAAGGAAGGCATCATTACTGAATTCTACCAGCAGCTGATCAGAAACTATGCAGACTGGGGCTTTAACCTTCCGGCAGAGTTAGAGTGTGAAAGTTCGTTAAATGCTTCTTTTAAAGACACCTTTTTGCGGGAAGGTTCGATGTTTCAGCATGTAAGGATTGAAGCAAACAACGCCCGCGGAAAATACATAGAGCGTGTGTTTGGAAAATTACGGTACCAATATGAGAAAGATGATAAAGGCTGGTTAGCCCGGCCTCATTCCTTAAAAGAAAGTAATCAAGCCGGCCCGCAGGAGACAAAAGAGCTACCCTACTCTGAAATAGTTGAAAATGCACTTCGCCATATTGAAGAATGGAATAATGAACCGCACAGCGTACATACCCACATGAGCCGTTGGGAGGTGTTCTGTGAAATGCAAAATCCCAATCTTAAACCTACCAATTACCAAAGCTTTTTACCTCACATCGGTTATAAAACATCAACCAGCGTAAATACCGGAATTATCAGACTGCAACGTCATGAATTTTTATTAGGAGATCAGGGTAAAATATGTACTGGTGAAAAACTGATTAACCTGATGAAGCAAACCGAAGGCCATAGCATTGATGTGTACTGGCTGGATGATCATGAAGGTAAAGTTTCAAAAGCATTGGTATTTATTGGCACGCAGTACATCTGCGAAGCCATCGCAAAACCAACGTACAACCGTGCTAAAATTGAACAAACGCCGCAGGACTTAGCTAACCGCGAACTCATGAGCGCATACGTTGCAACCATTGAGGCTTACGGCAGAAGGCAAAAACAATCCATTGACCGGGTTACCATGATAGCAAATACTACCCCACAAAAGAAAAGCTTTGTGATGCGGGGTTTAAAAACAGCGATTCAAACCTCTACAGCAGAAACCGAAATACTATCTGAACTACCTGAAACTGAATTTGAAACCAATACCTCACAAAGTTTTGTGAGGGCAATAAAAGATAGATTTTAAATATAACACCAATGCTACTAACTAACGATTTTAAAAACAAAGTACTAACTGCCCTGCAAGACGTCCGCCAAAACTATGGCGGATCAGATCAGGCCTTTGCCAAACAATGGGGAATTAACAATTCAGTTTACAGCCGGCTTAAAAACGGTGAACTGGAAGGCTTATTAAAAGATACCCAATGGCTGAATATGGGCCGTGAATTGGGTGTAGACCAAAGCGACCGCAAATGGAACATGGCCAGAACGGACGTATTTACCATGATTGAAGAGGATGTAGTCTTTTGTCAAAACCACGCTAAAGGGAAAATATGTGTAGATGATTGCGGGATCGGGAAGACCTATTCAGCTAAATACCTGAGTAGAACACTTAAAAATTGCTTTTATGTGGATGCCAGCCAGGCAAAGACTAAACAATTATTCATCCGGCTCATTGCCAGAACTATCGGCGTTGATCATCAGGGTAAATATGCAGAAGTAAAAGCCAATATCAAATATTACTTAAAGATGCTTCCTAATCCGATTGTAATTATAGATGAGGCCGGAGATTTGGATTATCCAGCCTTTCTGGAGCTAAAAGAATTGTGGAATGCAACCGAAGCAGCTTGCGGGTGGTATTTGATGGGCGCAGATGGCCTGCGTGAAAAGATAGACCGGGGCATACGCTCTAAAAAAGTGGGTTATAGAGAATTATTCAGCCGCTACAGCGAACGTTATACAACCACAGTACCGGTTGATCGAAATGAGAAACTCCAATTCTATAAAAAGCTTATAGGCGATGTTCTATCGGTTAATATGACCGATAAAAGTAAACTGGACGAAATTGTAAAACGCTGTCTTACGCAGGACGTGAGTGGACAGATCGGCGGTTTACGCCGGGCAGAAAGTTTATTCATCCTTAATGCATAAACCATGAGCCGAACTTTAAGCATTAAGAACCTGTACGAAAAGAAGCATAAAACATTCGCATTTGAAGATGAATGGCTGAATGTGATGGGTACTCCTGAAAAGTTTGGTGCATGGATTATTTGGGGTTTAGAAAAGAACGGTAAGACCTGGTTTGCCCTGATGCTGGCTGATTATTTAAGTGGCTTTGAAAAGGTTTTGTATATATCAGCCGAAGAGGGCACAGGCAGTGCCTTTGTTGATGCCTGCCGCAGGGCTCAAATAAACCCTTCTAATAAGAATATAAACTTTTTGGAGTATGAAAGTATAGCAGAGCTAAATGAACGCCTTAAAAAGAAGAAATCAGCCCGAATTGTATTTATAGATAACATGACCATTTATGCTGATGAACTGAAGAACGGCAGTTTCCGCAAGTTATTAAATGATCATGCTGATACGCTGTTTATTTTCCTGGCTCACGAAGAGCGTGGCGAACCTTATGGCGCAACCGCAAAACTTTGCCGCCGTTTAGCAAAAATTATCATCCACGTGGTTGGATTATCATGTACCGTTAGCGGACGCTGTCCCGGCGGAAATTTAACCATTAATCAAGAGAAATCAGCACTATATCACGGACAAAATCAATTAGCAGCAATATGAAAATGCTTATACAATCCACCACACACATTGGCAGAATACGAAAAGAACAGGCCAGCCAAATAGAACAGGTTTGCGATTTACTAAACTGGACGCATGATGAGTACTGCGACCATCAATATAAGGAATATGAAGCATTTATTGCCAGAATGTTTGACGGCTATCCTGTAATGATGCAGCAAGTACGCTACTCATCAGCCTTTCGGGGCTTTTGGAATAATGAATGGGCTATTCGTAATGAAATCGACTTCTTACCATTTGCAAAAGAATGCCAAATGGATGAGGCTTTTATAATGGAAGAATACCTGTATATCCATAGTCATTATCGCTTAATGAATGATGATGATTTTTTAAGTAAGTACAATTCCGCTTTAAAATTGATATGACACCCAAAGAGATCATAGCATTAGTAGAAGCCGAACTGGAAGTTCCGCTTTCTTTCACATCCAACGAAAAAGAGTATGTACAGGCCCGGCATATTGCCATCCTGATGATGCATGAAGAGGATTACTCTCATACCCGGATCGGTAAAGAACTAAATATTAACCGTACTACGGTTTACTATGCGCTGGGGCAGGCAGATCGTAAGCTTAGTATATCAGGAAACAAAGAATTTAAACGCAGGTACTTGCGTTGTATTAAACGTATGGCAGATTTGGAGGCTCAGCAATGAAATTGACAAGAGAGCGGCTGGAAGCTGTACATATCTACATTGATTACCTGCTAAAAATGTATCCGGCAGAAAACAAAGCTGAAATGCTGGTGCAACTGATGGTTAACCGAGTCCGCATTAAGATGCGTAACCGCCTGGATCAGCTTAATAAGCGTAATGGATACCGGGTAAATCTTACACAGGAAGAAGCAATGGCTTTTGAGATATGGTTTAACCAAATGCCTCGCCAGGAAAGCATTTTCATCTATGAAAACAATATTGTACGCCAACTGTGCAATGACATTGATAAACAGTACGGATAAAATAAATTAATGATTAAAAAACAGAATAATGGAAAAAGTAACAATCACACAACAAAAACCCGCAGATAAAATGTGGAAGGATGAGGCCGGTAACTCAATACCGTATGCCCGCATTACAGAATTTGAACGGAAAGCCGAACGTTTAACGTTCCAAAAAGCGAAACATGCCCAAAAACTTCATACTGAACTCAGCGAATTTAAAGAGGATTTAAAAACCGAAGCGCAGGAACTTTATGATCTGTTTTGCAAAGAGAACGGCGGCCCTATTGGTAAAGGAAAGGGCGGAGCGACATTTTTCAATTTTGACAGATCAGTAAAAATTGAAGTGAGTATTCAGGATAGGATCGAATTTGATCCGAACACTATTGAATTAGCCAAAGACAAATTAGATGAAGTATTAAATGATGGTTTGGACGGAGCTAAAGAGTTTATTAAACCCCTCGTAATGGATGCGTTTAAAACAACCGGCGGCAGCCTGGACACTAAACGGGTATTGGGTCTGCGCAGGTATGCAGACCGTGTTAGTGATGTTCGTTATGCTGAAGCAATGACACTTATTGACAAAGCCATTCGTAAACCTCAAAGCAAAGAATACTTCCGCATTTGGGTAAAGGATAATACTGGAGAGTTTAAGAATATAGACCTGAATTTTTCAAGTATTAAATAGTTCGTAGAATTTAGAAAATGGAAGAGATAGCAGAGCTACTTAAAATAGTAGTAATAGCAGGACTAAGTATTTGTACTGTGTTTATAATAGCAGCATTTATGAAATATCACTTCGATAAAGAAGACTAATGAAAGGGATCACGATTAAAATGAAAAACAAACTAAAAAGAGCAGCTCATAACATTGTTGGACACCCATTAATGGAAATATGCTTCTTGTTTGGAGCAATAGATTTAGGAAATTGGATTCACAATAAGCTATTTAAATACGAGGATTAACATGAAATTAAAACTAAAAGACAAAGCGAAAACTATTAAAGAAATAGCAATACTAAGTGAAACCCAAGAAGTGGTTTATTTAGCCGGTAAAATAACAGGAATACCTTATGAAGAGGCTTTTAAAAAGTTTGTAAGGGCAGAAATTAAGTTGACTGAAGCCGGTTTTTCAGTCATTAATCCAATGGTTTTAGTTCATCAGGATGCCGAGTGGCAGGATGCTATGCGAATTTGCATCAGCTTTTTACCTCACGCAGATCATATCTGCTTATTACCTGATTGGAACGAAAGTAAAGGCGCAACCGTTGAACGTAACCTTGCGATGGCCCTCGGTATTGGAACGATTGAGTTATAAACTAAGCCTCACTGGCTATAAAGGTAATTGACATGCAAAGAAATCAAGTAACCATTTTGATGGCCCTACAAATAGGGGATCGCTTTTACAAGTTAAAGGACGCTAAGAAAGAAGCATGGGTAATGATAGAGATTACATCACCTCGCTTCGCTAATAAAAGTTATTGTTGCTGTCCGAGCTCTGTTGTTGATTGTAAGATAATGCTTGACAGCCATAAGCGTAACCGTTACCGGAATATAGATGGTAATACTGAAGTGGTGTTTTTAAAGAGTACTACAGTCTAATGAAAAAAACTTACTTAACATGGACGGATAAATTTTGCGGTGCCGGTGGTAGTAGCCAGGGCGTAAGAAACCTATCTTCAAAACTTGGCGGCGGTTTGGAAGTCGCTTTAGCTTTAAATCATTGGCCTTTGGCTATTGAAACCCATCAAACTAATTTTCAAAATACACTGCATGATTGTACCGATGTATCTGCAAGTGATCCCCGAAGATACCCTTCTACTGATTTCCTGATTACCTCACCTGAATGTACTAATCAAACCAACGCAAACGGTAAAAAGAAGCCCAATAAGCAATATGATATGTTTGTGGAAAACAAGCTTGATCCTGCTGAAGAGCGAAGCCGTGCGACCATGTGGGATGTTGTGCGATTTGCTGAATACCACAACTATAATTGCATAACAGTTGAAAATGTTGTGGAAGCCCGTAAATGGATCATGTTTGATGCCTGGTTAAATGCCATGCACATATTAGGCTATAAACATAAATGTTGTTACCTGAACAGTATGCACTTTAATCCATGCCCTCAAAGCAGGGATAGAATGTATATAGTTTTTTGGAAGAAAGGGAACAAAGTCCCTGATCTGGATTATACCCCAAAAGCATATTGCCCCTGCTGCGGAAAAGATGTTTATGCAGTACAAAGCTGGAAGCCTAAGCAAAAGACTTATAAGTATAAAACAGGTTATGTGTATTGCTGCCCGAATGATGCAACTATAATTGAGCCCTATTATTATGCCGCGTTTAATTGTATAGATTGGTCAATTCCGGGCCGCAGGATTGGTGATATAAATTTAGTTCCTAATACCATGAACCGCATAAAATCCGGAAAGGAAAAGTTCTGGAAAGATGGCTTACCGGCACATGAACTGCCCCTGATCATAAAGGGTGAATATACCGGAAATGAAGGCTATGTAAGACAAGCTATTGATGCCTTCCAAACGCAAGCAACCCGTCAAACATTCGGCATTGTAACCCCTATGATTGTGGAATATAACAGTTCAGGCAAAGCGTTCCCCGCTGATCAGGCAATTACAACAATTACAGCTGGCGCACAGAAGCACGGCATACTATTGCCCTACATGATTGAAAATAAAGGGCAAAGTACTGCCAGGGAAATTACAGAACCCATATCCTGCATTACTACCATGCCACAGCACGGTTTTGTGACCTCAGAGGCTTTTAATTCTTATATCTCCTATTACAATGGCGGTTCTGATGTTTCCAGCCATATTTTAGAAGTTGCAGGCTCATTTACAGGAAATCACCGGCACGGCTTAGTAATCAATAAAGCCCCGGAAATTGAAGATTGCTTTTACAGGACTTTAAGAGCTCATGAAGTCAAATTAGGTATGTCCTTCGACCGGGATTATATTGTTAAGGGAAATAGCAAAGACCAGGTTAAACAATGCGGAAATGCTGTAACGCCACCGGTTATGGAATGGTTACAGGGTCAAATAGTTAAAAGTTTAGATTAAATAACAAAAATTAAAACAATGGTATTAGGATTTAAAAAACGATTTGAAGCCCCGATAAAGGTAGGCACTAAAATTCACACAATACGTGAAGATGCAAAAGATAGATGGCGACCAGGATTATTAATCCACATGGCCACAGGCACACGCTCAAAGTATTACAACTGTTTTAAAGAAACCCCTTGTATTTCTTATCAGCGTATAGTTATGCACCTTGATACTTCCAATGAAGGCGATATTGCTATTGCCATCGGCGGTAAAATGTTAATTAAAGATGAAGAGTATGAAAGATTGGCTATTAATGATGGTTTTTTAAATTTTTCTGATTTTAAAAAGTGGTGGTTGCCTGAATTGGCCCAAAGGATACACAATAGATACTCAGGTAAAATTATTCATTGGACGGACTTTAGATATTAAATGTAAGCTATGCCTATCAACTACTCAGATTATCCCAAAAACTGGAAAGAAATAAGGAAACGTATTTTAGAACGGGCTACTAATAAATGTGAACATTGCGGTGTAGAAAATCATACTTATAGAGTAGGAATTCTGATTAATAAGCATGGTGTTATTAGGAAACGTACTTATATAGTTTTATCAATAGCACACTTAGATCATGATAAAGAAAATCATGATGTTTCCGATAACCGATTAGCTGCCTTATGCCAGGCATGTCATTTTAAGTATGATTTAAGCCGGCATATAGAAAACAGGAGATATGGCAGAAATTTCAGAATGAAACAATTTAAGCTATTTTAATATGCGGGACTATAAACAATTTTTTGCCATCTGTAAAAAACATGGCCTTGATTATAAAGATAAGGTGGCCGAGTTTACAGAGGGCCGTACCGACAGCCTTAAAGCCCTTACTGATGGCGAATATAAAGAAATGATGATCAGGCTTAGCCGAATGAATACTCCGCCCCCTGGCGATGCGATACGTAAAAAGATAATCAGCATGGCCCGGCAAATGGGCTGGGTAATTAAATGTGATGCACACTCTAAAAGTACGCCATTGTGGATAGCTGATATGCAACGTATTGATAATTGGTGTTTACATTATGGAAAGTACAAAAAAAGGTTAAACGATCACAGCCCGGCAGAACTCGGAGTTTTAGCAAGCATTTTTGAAGAAGTTTTAAAAACCTATTTGAAAGGATTAAATAAATGAAAACAGTATATATTTTAACCGGAAAGAATACTAAAGGGCATTTAGAAATAGAGTATTTTAATGGCGTTTTAAATGCCTTTAAATTAGTTCTTAAAGAGCCGTTAACCCTTCAGCAGTTTGAAGCTATAATCACCAGCTTGCCATATTCAGAAGAAAATATCACTACTATGACAGATATAGGATTAACTATCAACCGGGAAAGAACCAATCAAAAAATAGATCTGTTTTGTCAATTCTATATGCGCTATAAGGACGGCCTTAAATACAAGGTTAGTCCGGCGGATAGCGGAAAGATGAAATTGATTAAAGTTGATGAAAAACTTTTAGAACATTACTTCAGTTCACAAAGCTTTCTTTTTAAGGCCAAACACAGCATTTCTAACCTGGTTAAATATTACAATGAACTATTAGCCGAAATAGCCTCCGCAAATAAATCTAAACACCCGAATGGATGGGATAAAGCTTATGAAGCTAAATTAAATACAACTGAAATGATGGATTACTGGCGACACTTAAACAGTCTTGGACTGAAATCGAAAAAAGACAGGCTGGGAAATGTGATTGATTGGGTACCTAAAGAGCATCTATAAAAATTTGAGAAAATAAACTAACTTTAACCCGACCATGCAGTATGTATGGGCTTCAATAATTATAGCATGAAAAATTTAATTTTACTTTTTACATTAATATTAATTGCTAAAAGCAGTTTTGCACAATTTGAACTTACTCCTAACGGATTTGTTGATAAGAGTAATAAAGAAAAAGACTATATAGTATTAAATTTTGAAGGTAAAAGCAAAGTTGATTTGTATAAGAAAAGCCTTGTATTCTTGAATAAACTTTATGTTTCTCCCAAAAATGTTATAAGTGCTGTTGAGGGTGAGGCTATAAGTATAAATGGTGTTGAGAAAAACAGCATTAGAAGAACAGGGATGCATAGATTTAGCAATAATTACACAGTATCATTTGAATTTAAAGACGGTAAAATTAAAGTAAATGCACCCGGGTTCAAGTTAACCTCTTTTGCAGCTGGTCATGAGCAAACATTATACCTTGTTTATAGTGGCTTTTCAATAGATGGTAGTGAGTTTGGTATTTATAGTAAAAAAGGGGAACTTAAAAATGAAAAAGCAAAGAATGATCTTGAAACATTTTTTAATACATATTTAACCAATTTAGAAACAGAGCTAAATAGCAAAAGCGATAATTGGTAATCTAAAAGAACAAATTTAGTTATAGAGCCTCGCCAACAGCGGGGCTTTTTTTGTTGCAAAACTTTTTTACGGCTAAAGCACAGGTCAGGTTATATTTGTAAGCATGCGAGGTCAGTACTCTCTTTATTCATCACTTTTCCCACCATCTGTAAGTACTGAGCCTGAACGCTTGGGTAAGCGTAATGCGCTGATCAGCGAGCGTGATGATGCGCTGGCCTGCCGTTATTACTATCATGCAGAGATTAAGCGCCTTCGTTATGATGACTGTCTGGCTGCCTTAGAAAAAGAGTTTTTTATTACCGCCTCCGTGATCATGCAACGACTGGCGTTAAATAGTACTTTTTTAAAGGACTTAATTAAAGAAAGTGCATCCACAGCATTTTTAAAAAAGAAGTATCCTTTTTATGCCTGGTAGTTAATCAGCTGCCGTGTAATCTTCAAATTCCGTTTCAAACGGAATGTTTATCACCTTTAAACCATCGTTCCGGTTTTCTTCAAAACATCTTTTACGGCTAAATGTACTTAGCTGATCATTACTAAATCCCTGCAATTTTTGATAGACCTTTTCAACAATATCAAAATAAGCCAGTGCGCTCGTGCGGTTTGGTTCGGGCGTGATAGATGTTGTTTCCCCGGTAAAATCAAAACCTAATCTAATTGTGATTAAGGCTGTGCATTGCTGTATTTTATTCCCTTCATCATCGCACCTGGGTAATTCAATTTTAACTAATGCACACGGGAATTGAACTGCCGGACGTGTTTTGTAAAACTCCAGCTGACCCTTATCCAGATCAGTCCATTGTATTTCCGGTATTTCCCCTAAAAGTTCTATGATCTTGTTGTAAATTAATTTCATCTTATTTATTGTTAAATATTGTTTTAATTCGTTGAATGATCCGTTTGTTCAAAATTGCCGAGTGTCCCATATACTGGCGTTGAGGCATTTTATAAGTAAAAGCTTTAAAAGTAAAACCCTGGCTCGCTGTTGTACCCTTTTTGAACCTTCCTGTATTTTTTCCTTTTCCAATCCGGTTACGCTTAAAAGTTTCTGACCGGGCGGCCCTGCTGATCATAGCGCCTTCATTGTGTACGCGGGCGTAAGGAACTTTACTGCTTCCTGCGCTTATAGTAACTTTTGGCGCACTAATTAGCGCCGGGCGTATGGAATTTAACAGCTGTCCTGACCGCACCATTAATGATCCCCGATTAACAGTTTTCTTAGTTTCCTGCCATGGCCGGTTATCCCAGTTTTTGCGGGTAAAGCTTTCTTTAAAGTATTCGGTTGCGGTTTCTGCAATAACTCCAGGCACAGCAATATTCATGCGATGGGCAAACCGCTGAAACCAGGTATTTATTTTTTCTGAATTTGAAGCCATTTGATTACATTTGTATTGAAGCCAGTTAATTATGGTTAATCGAAGCCGCTAACACCTTGCAGATGATGGGGGCGGTAAAGTTGGCGCAAGCCAGCGTAAATAGCAGGTTAGTCTGTATAGACCCGGTGTAATTGCATCGGGTTTATTTTTTGTCCAGTCCATAAATTAGCAGGCCCTTCCGATACTTATTTATAATATCTGCTTTCTCAGTTAATGGAAACCAGGTTTCTACTTGGTAAATCGTTCCGTTTCTAATTCTGCTGATCACCACTAAGGTTTTATCTCTGAAATATTTCAGGGTTACGAAATTGTCGTAATTCACCCCATTAATCCATACCTCATCCGGCTTTACTAAAGCGACTTTGAGGGCCTCTAAATATTCAACCCGGTATTCTCTGCTTCCGGTTGTGTGGCGTTCAAAATTCTTTTTATCCAACTCAACAGGCCGGTTATGATAATCCTTTATAACCGGGTTAGCTTCTAAAAAGTCATCCGCATTCCCGTTATAAACAGGAAGATCTGTTTTTGCAACTTTCTTAGCCTGTGAATAGGATTTTAAGCCATAGGCATCTGCTCCCAGATCATCTAAAATCTTAGCTGCTTTCCCTGGAAATTTCTTGATGTAAAACTGATTGGCTGTAAAGACTTCGCCGCTCTCTGCACGATTTACACCCCAGCCCTGCGCTTCTGCTTTTGAAAAGACTTCGCTATCTAAATACTCATCCGCACGCTGGCGCATTTCTTTCATGTTTATGCCATCAACTTCTGCTTTAGTACGCGGCACAATGTAACAGCGGCAATTC